>CAZFXX010000270.1:0-4503 GCA_964522985.1 uncultured Desulfobacteraceae bacterium | reverse complement strand
AAATATACGAACCAATGCCCGACGTCTGGCCTATACGATATGAAAATAGAAAAAATGTCCCCCAAAAATATCGGGTACCGGGAGATTCTATCCGTGAGTCTGCCGCTGGTTATGAGCATGGCGGCCACCACCGTCATGGAATTCACGGACAGAATATTTCTTGCCAATTATTCCATTGACGCTATTGCGGCATCCATGCCGGCCGGCATTGCCGCCTTTTTATTCCTGACTTTTTTCACGGGAATCGCCGGATACCTTAATGTATTTGTTGCCCAGTATACCGGGGCAGGGGCCCATCGGCGGGTGGGTGTATGCATCTGGCAGGGGCTGTATTTTTCGCTGGCTGCATGGATTATTCTTGCACTGATTGCTTTTTTTGCAAAACCGCTGTTTATCTTGGGAGGCCATCCAATCGAAATTCAGCGTCTTGAGACCGTATATTTTAAGACGCTATGTCTGGGGGGCGGCATCAGTGTGGCCGGTGCAGCCCTTGCCTGTTTCTACTCGGGGCGGGGTCATACCCGCCCGGTGATGACCATCAGCATCATCGGCATGCTGTTCAATGTCCCTCTGGATTATGCCCTTATTAACGGGCTTTGGATATTTCCCGAGTCAGGTATCCTCGGGGCCGGCATTGCCACGGTCAGCTCATGGCTGCTGATGCTGATCCTGTATGCGTCCCTGATATATACCAGGGAAAACAATCAATATTTCAGCATTTTTTCCCCGTATGGTTTTAATCGGGACCTGTTCAAACGGCTGCTTAAATTCGGTGTTCCGGGATCCATGCAGTTTTGCATGGATATTTTTGCATTTACCTTTTTTGCTTTTATGGTGGGGCGGATCGGAAGAATAGAACTGGCAGTCACCAATATCGTCATGTCCATCAACTCCCTGGCATTCATGCCCGCCATGGGATTTTCCATAGGGGTGAGCACACTGGTGGGTCAGGCCATGGGGCGGGATAATGTGACAGATGCCGTTATTGCGGCCCGCCAGACCTTGCGCATTCTTCTGGCCTACATATTTTGCCTTGACCTTGTATTTCTATTGTTCCCCGGGCCTCTGCTGGATCTTTTCATTGCCGCTGACAAAGGAACTGCCCAATACGCGATAATGTCGGAAAAAGGCGTTATTTTGCTTCGGATTGTAGCGTTTTATGTTTTTTTTGATGCTTTTTACATGATCTACACCGGGTTGCTCAAGGGGGCGGGAGATACAAAATTTATTATGTGGAGCATGGGGGTCGTTTCTTTTGTGGTGATGATTTTTCCCATCTATATCGGTGTGGCATACTTTGGCAAAGGGCTTTATTTTAGTTGGGGTTGCGCCACGGCCTTTATTTTGTCACTTTGCATTTTTTCTATCTGGCGCTACCGGCAGGGCAAGTGGAAGGCCATGCGCATTATTGAGCCCCGGTCCTTTTCCCGTTAGCTTCATCATTCTACCGTTCTACTGCTCTGACATTCTACTACTCTACCGAAACCTGCCAAAATTTAGTATCTTACTTTTGAAATTCGTGTTTTTTATGTCAGAAGCAAATCAATCATCAAAAGACAAATTCTAAACAAATGACAATGATTAAAATTCCAAAACAGTAAGAGACTAAAATGCACACCAATTCAAGACTATATGGGGGGGATCAAATGGTGTTTAAATTTGTTTGTCATTTGGTGCTTGTAATTTGATATTTGCGGCGTACGCCTTTTCAACAGCGCCTGTTTATCCCGGTTAATTAATATCAAAGGAGCGAAACGCTCCGGCAGCATCTTTCCATTTGACATCTACCATATTCACCCGCGCAAAGGGCGGTCCTTTGCGGCACCATTCAAGCATCTGCTCAACCTGGTCCCGGGTTCCTTCGAAAACGGCCTCAACAGTACCGTTGTGCAGATTTCGTACCCACCCCGCAACGCCATGCCGATTGGCAGCCTTTCGAGTTTCCACACGAAAAAATACGCCCTGGACGCGACCGTGTATGATGACATGAGCCTGTATGTTTTTGTCCATGGGACCTCCTTTAATCCATCAATTTACTCATCCCCGGCCGATCCTAATATTCCCAAATACTGGATAACAATATCGAATTTCATCTCCTTATGGAGGCTCTCAATGATTCGGGTTTTGCTGGGAGATAGCACCGCCCTTCTCAGGCAGGGTGTTGTTTATGACTATTTGTTTCTTTTGCAACCGCCTTCATGATATTAAATGTTTATTTTTGAATAGCAAAGGCGATAAGCAATTGGGCTGAAAAGATGAACATTTCTCCTTCCTACTGGCGGTTTTTCACTCCGGTGGGATTTTTCTCCTGAAGGCTTTGAAGCAAAACCCTTATAGCAAAATCTTACACCGGGCTTCTTGAACAATGGATTGAGATCCACCTTATCAGGTCGACACAATCCTTAAAATTAGTTGTTTTTTCAATTGAGGCTATCCAGCAAAGAATACGACTCGTTTAATAGCTCCGTTCTTGCTTCAATTTTTTCTGTGTCGGGGAAAGTAAACATATTTTCTCTCTTATTACGACAGCTAACGGCAAAGCTGAAGGGGCGGGCAACAAAGACTGAAAGCCTATGCCAGAAGCAAAAACTATCGATTAAATACTGACTGACAAAAACGGCGCGGCTTTGCCCAGTCCCTCTCAAGCGCCTGGTTCGCTATTTTATGTTCAGTATATTTTTGGCTTCTTCAAGGCTAACTGAGGGGGCATTTTGTTTTTCTTTTTTTGCCTCACGCAGAATTCGAAGGTCATCATAACATGCAAGCCCTTCCTGTAATTTCAAAAAATTTTCATATGCAAGAATCGCAAACTCCCTTTTTCTATTTTTTCCAAGTATTTATAGGCTTATTGAAATCATAATGCCTCTCCTTTATTTCTTTGTGAACCGGCCGTTGATCATCCCCAGACTGTCTGAATGGATGCCATCAACCGTGTTATAGACAGCAACCCGGCCGGAGACATAACCTTTGTCCAATACCCCGTCAACAACAGGCAGACCCGCCATGGCCGGTGGTTTGAATCCAAATGCCGATTCCATAAAGGCCATGACAATACGATATGTCGCACCCCACAGGATTTCTGTCCGGCCGCCATCGGGCTGACAAAAGCAGGGGTAATCATCCATTTGAGGAGGCCTTGTCTGTCCGGCCCCGGTGTCGAATCGCAATCGATAACGGGCATAGTTTCCCGGCACAAACAGGCTGCGTAAAGGAATACGGACAACCGCCTCAACTTCCCAGTTGGGATAAAACCGTTTTTGACGATTTACCCAGCCCACTATGGGATAGATCGATCGTTTAAACATGATCAGTTGCTGGCGCGGGAGCGGTCCCAAAAGCGTGACACCCAGGGGATTCAACCGCATTTCCTCAAAACTTTCCCGCAGACCCGCACCTAAAAAAAGGGCAAGGGTTTTGCTTTTTTCCGGCCTGTTGCGACGATATTGATGCCAGTAGGGCCAAGCGGTCAGGGGGGAATACGGCAATGCCAGAAGTCCGGCCAGAAACGAATCCAGCCGCGGCTCAATGCCGCCCCCAGGGCAGCACAGGTCACCTGCCTGCCGCACCTTGTCCGAGCGCTTATTCAAAATCAGGCAGGGTTCTATTTTCCCGGAACATGTGCCACCCTTGTTGCCTAAAAGCAGCATCACTGCGGAATCGTTTACGGCCCGGTCCTTATTGCCAGGAAGAATTCGGGGGCCCTTTGCCCCCCGGTATAACTTCCGGGATACATGGCGGATGAAATGAATCGTGTCGGTAAACTGGTCAAGCATTTGGGTTTTAGGTGCTGGGTTTCAGGTTTTAGGCGCCGGGGTCGGATAATTACTATAATTTGAATACGGACATAGTTGAATAGTGAAAATTGAGTACTGATGGTTTTGTTTCGCTCACTGTATTTAATTTTTCTTTATAGCTGTTTTCCGACTGAGATAAAAGGTTGAAGCCCGCTCGCTAGATTTTTTATAAAACAGATAAAATTTTTTAAATTTTCACTATTTAATTCTCATTTTTCACTTCCAGCAGTGCCCAGTATTCTTCTTCCGTGATCACCTGGACACCGGCCTTTGCGGCTTTTTCCAGCTTTCGTGCACCCACCTTTTCGCCGCATACCAGATAATCGGTTTTTGAGCTGACAGCAGTTTGAACCCTGGCGCCCAGGTTGCGGGCCGCGGTCTGCATTTCATCCCGGCTACCGTGGCGTATCTTGCCCGTAAACACGACGCCCCTGCCGACAATGGGTGACGCCTGCGCCTCTGACTTCCCCATCAGGGGCGTCCTTTCAAGGTTGAATCCCAGGGCCAGAAAATGGGTAAAAATTGTCTTTCTCTGCGCGATGCCACTGGTGATCGAACGACTTCTGATTGAGCCGAACCCATCGAGTTTTTCAATATCTTCCGCCGGTACATCGACAATATCTTCCAGCCTGAAATGCGCCAGTAGCTTGCGGCTGTCCCCCCGGCCCAGATCGGGAATACCCATTGCCGCCAGAAAACGCCAGTCTTC
>CAZFXX010000269.1:0-4543 GCA_964522985.1 uncultured Desulfobacteraceae bacterium | reverse complement strand
TTATAATAATTCTTTTACTTTTATACGTTTTTATTTTCGATGAGCTTCGATTTCCTTTAATATTTCCGGAGCGACTTCATACCCCAGCTCAAGGGCCCTGTCAAAGTGTCTGATTGCCTTTGCCGGCTCTTTGTTTTCAAGATATGCAATGGCCAGATTGTTATGCGCAATTGGGAAATCAGGTCCAACCTTCAGCGCCGACAGGTTTGTTGCGATGCTTTCCTTGATCATTCCTTTCGCAAGGTAGGCATTGGCTAGAGTTGTAAATGCCTGGATAAATCTGAAATTAAAAATTGTGGCTTTTTTAAGAGCCGTAATCGCCTCATCGATATTGCCGTTTTGCATCTCAACAAACCCGATATTCCCCCATCCTTCGGAAAACCCCGGTCTTACCTTGACGGCCAGCCGGTTATAGCCAAGACATCCTTCCAGGTCGTTACGGCGCAGACAGATGGCACCCAGATGAACATAGGCTTCCGCCAGATTCGGGCTGCAGTCAATGGCTTCCTGTAGTTCCCGTTCGGCCTCATCATATTTTTGTATTCCCATCAGGGCCACGGCTAAATTGTAATGTGATGTGCCGCATTCAGGGTTTGAAGCGATGGCCATGCGCTGCTCGGCGATATAGTCTTCGGCGTTTTTTGCTTTTTTCATTTTAATATCCTTTAATGAAAGTCATTATTTTTAATTTTGTTAAGCTGCAGTTGTCAGACTGTTCCGGGTTATTATGACAGCCCGGCCTTGTCAAGTAAAAAGGTTTTATTAAATTGCATGATTGCTCGGTAAAGACAGACTCTTTTCATTTACCAAATCCATTTGCAAATAGTTTTCAATAGAGCATTCAACTTGATTTTACAAATTTTTCGATCAACTATTCCTTTTTCCTTGACATACCACTGCGGTTTTTCTAGATTCAATTTAATATTCCAGCGTTCGATAGATACATTTTATCCATAAGCAGGAGGAACTATGCAACCAGGCAGTTATACCGCACTAATAACCCCTTTTAAAAAGGGTAGGGTAGATTACGATGGTCTTGACCGTCTTACCGCTTTCCAGATAGAAAACGGCATCAACGGGATTTTGGCCGTAGGCACCACAGG
Organism: uncultured Desulfobacteraceae bacterium; assembly: GCA_964522985.1. Classification (GTDB taxonomy): domain Bacteria; phylum Desulfobacterota; class Desulfobacteria; order Desulfobacterales; family 4572-123; genus 4572-123. The sequence goes on along the minus strand of CAZFXX010000269.1, from coordinate 3,440 downwards.
AGAAAGCCCCACACTTTTATGGGACGAGCACAATGACGTGATTGTTGCCGTTGCCAAGAATTCAACCGATAAATGTATTTGCATTGCAGGTACCGGCAGCAACAATACAAAAGAAACCCTGGCCGGCACCGAGCATGCCGCGGGCGTGGGGGCGAAGGCCGTACTTTTAGTCGATCCCTATTATAATGGCCCCAGTTCCCTTGAAATACGAAGGGAATCTGTGGCGCCGGTGGCATCTGAGTTTCCCGAGCTTACGATTATCCCCTATGTTATCCCTGGCCGTACCGGTGCTCAACTGCTCCCGGAGGATCTGGCGATTCTTTTCCAGGAGTTCAAGAATGTAAATACGGTCAAGGAAGCCACCGGAAATCTGGAAAACATGAAAAAAGTTAGAAAATGCTGTGGAGACGATTATCTGATCCTGTCAGGTGATGACCCCCTCACGTCTCAAATGATGACCGATCCTGACATATCTGCCGGCGGTGCCATCTCGGTAATCACGAACATCGTTCCCCGGGCGGTTGCCGATATGATCCGGCTGTTCAACGAAGGAAAACGGACCGAGGCTGCAAAACTGGAATCGGCTATAGCCCCGCTGTTCGGCTTGGTAACCGTAAATACTATGGAAAAAACATCCTGGGGCGAAGTGGTCTGCCGGGCCAGGAATCCGCTGGCTATAAAAACGCTTATGCAGCTATTGGGCCTGCCCTCAGGCCCATGCCGGAGGCCTCTGGGCAAAATGACACGGGCCGGGCTGGGCAAAGTTCTGGATATCGCCCGAACGGTCCAGACTGAAAATCCTGAAATTTTCAAACCGCTTGCAGATTTCTTTAACGTGGATATTGACCGGCGTCTGAACGATCCCGCCTTTCAGAAAGGACTTAGCTACGAAAATTATTAAGGTAGAAGGCTGAAGCTAGGCAGTCAGAAGCCCTTCAGCCTGAACAAGGCTCACTCCGCAATCATTTCTGATTTTCTTAATCGAAAGCTGAAGCACTGGCCTGGCCACTAGGTAAACTGATACCTGCGCAATTCCTTATCCAGTTGCCTCGCGTTGCCGAGGAGCAGGTCCATTTCTCTCCAGAAAGTTTTGCCGTGATTTTTGATCCGGGTATGCATCAGCTCGTGCAGGAGGACATAATCCATCAGTTTTGCGGGCAGGTTCATCAGATTGATATTAAGGTTGATGTTGTTTTTCACAGAGCAGCTTCCCCATCTGGTTTTCTGGTTTCTCACAAACACCCGATTGTAGCTGAATCCGTGTTGTACGGCTAATTCATCAAGCCGTTTGACCAGTGTTTTTCGTGCGTTTGTCCGGTCGATATGCCCGCTGCCGGGCAACCGCCACGTTTCCTGTTTCTTTACTTTTATCTTTTCCAGGTGCCGGTAGATCCAGGGGGCTTTTTCAACGGCAATTTTTTTAGCCATATCAAACGATACCCCGAAGGGAACCGCCACACGCACGCCCCGCAACGGCCGGATTGAAATATTGATGTGACGTGCACGGCGGCTGCGCTCCAGCAGAACGGTCCCGATGTTGTCCAGTTCAATAGTTTTTGATTTCAAAAATTTTAACCGATCTGATTTTCTATAACGCCATATTAAGGAACAATTTATCCCAAGATTTTTCAAAAAATTGCAAGTCAAAGCCGGACACCGTCTTCGGACAGAATCCGGTCCAGTGCCTGCACCAGTTCAGCGGCATTGTCTTTTGAAAATAGCATGGGTGGTTTCAGTTTCAGTACATACACTTTGCCGGCCGATGCCTCGAGATGAAAATTCTGGTCTCTTTCACTGGGAAGCGGTGTTGCGTTTGCGGTTATCCCGAACAACTCTTTTGCTATAAGGGCAGCCTTCTCCCCGTTGAAACCAAGGGCATACCGGACCATATCAGACATGTCGCGGGTGAGTTCCTTTTATTTAAACAAGCTAATTTAAAAAACCACTTTACTCACATTTGATAGAGGCTGCGTGGTATTTTGTCACGGATTGCATGGAGTGCGTCAGAGCCGAAGCCAATTTGTCGTAGTTGCAAAGTCTTACGTGCTGACAGAGATCTTTTGCCGCCTCAATAGATTTATGCATGGCCTGCTCGGGCAGTTCACCATCCACGGCCAGGGCTTTGCGGATAACATCCGGGAATTTGGCTGCATGGGCGGTGGCCAGGCACACGACCTTGGTATTTGGTGCAAAGGTGTTTGAAAGCGTATCCGCCGCGGCCACGGCAACTGCAGCATGCGGATCCAGCAGGTAGCCATCCCCGCTTCGATATAGATCCGCAATAGTGGCAAGTGTTCGTTCGTCGGTGATGGAGGCCGAGAGGAAACCCTGTTGGATCTTGTGTGCCGTCTGCAAATCCAATTGCACGCTGCCCTTGTTTTCGAACTCCGCCATCCATTGACGGATTTTCCCATGGTCCTGCCCGGAGGCAAAATATAAATAGCGCCAAAAATTATAGGGAACAACGATATCGATGGCCGAAGATACGGTGGGCTTGAGATCTTTCTTTGTGAGACGACCAGTCGACAAGGCCCTGTGGAGGGTTGCATTCTGATTATTGGCACAGATATACGCTTTTACCGGCAGCCCCATTGTACGCGCCAGATAGCCGCCGAAAAGATTGCCAAAACCGCCCGATGGTACGGAAAACACAATTTCTTCACCCACCCGATCTACAACGCGGAAATAACCGTAAAAATAGTGGACGGCCTGAAACATGACCCGGCACCAGTTAATCGAGTTGACACTGGAGAGTTTCAACTGCTGTTTGAGGTCGTCGTCGGCAAACATCCGGGCTATCGCCAGGTCGACATCATCCCCGCCGTCGGAACAACCGTTCACACCCACGGCATGCACGTTGGGCGCTTCCAACGTCGTCATCTGACGCGCCTGCTCTTCCGAAATCATGCCATTGGGATAAAGCACCCAGCATTCAATGGACTTTTTTCCTGCCGAGGCATGTGCGGCGGCCGGACCGGTATCCCCGGTGGTGGCCACCACCAGCGATATCCAATCATTTTTTCGTTTGAGAAAAAAATCTACGGTGTTAATCAGAAACCCCATGGCAACGTCTTTAAAAGAGAGGGTCGGCCCCTGGAATAATTCCATGATGTACATATTCGGCCTGGTTTCCAGGCCTACCACCGGAATAATATCAGGGTGTTCGAATGTGTTGAAGCTGTCGCTCAGCAATCTCTGCAACTCCTTCTCGGAAAGGATGGTGCGGTCTATGAAAAGCGACAAAATTTCAAAAGCCAGATCGACATAGTTTAATTTTGTCCACTCCTGCAGCCGCTCTTTAGGAATTCGAGGGATCGTTTCCGGTACGAATAGACCGCCATCAGCGGCAAATCCCTGCAGAACAGCCGTTTCAAAATCCACGGGTGTTCCGCCCCCCTTGGTACTTACAAATTGTGTCATCATATTTATACCACTCCTTT
>CAZFXX010000268.1:0-4557 GCA_964522985.1 uncultured Desulfobacteraceae bacterium | reverse complement strand
ACGGTTCACCTGTCGCAGGTGCACTGACAGGTGGCAGATCAATCATCCGTGACGGACTGATCGTGGATTATATCAGGGCTATCGACATATTGAAAAGACAGATTAATGTGCTCCGCAACGCCGGTTATTTGGTTCAAGAGGCGGCAGTCGCTTATCCACCCGGTACCGGCGGCAGGAACATCAAAGCGTTCGGCAATGTCTTGGCTGCGGTAGGGCTGAAAGTGGTCGGGCTGATAGATGAACCGACGGCAGCTTCCATAGTGCTGAACGTCCAAAACGGTGCTGTAGTGGACATCGGCGGCGGCACTACCGGTATATCGGTTATTAAAAACGGAAGTGTCATCTACACGGCGGATGAACCCACCGGCGGAACCCATGTCGATCTGACCATCGCCGGCCATTACAAGGTTCAGGACCATCAGGCTGAACAGATGAAGCTGGACCCTGAACGGCAGGCTGAAATTTTCCCCCTGATAAGACCCGTATTCCAAAAAATGGCCAGCATCGTCAATATGCATCTAAGGGAAAATCCTGTCGAGAACCTGTACCTTGTCGGCGGAACGAGCTGTTTTCCGGGTATTGAGACGGTAATACAAGATGACACAGGGTTGTCTGTGGTGCGACCGTATAATCCGTTGCTGGTCACACCTTTGGGCATCGCGCTGGGTCTTTTAAAAAATAAGCTGATTGAATTTTAGAGTTACCGGGAGCCATTATGCAGGATGAACAGATCCAGCGCATTGTTACCGAAGTCATTCGAAAAGTGGCTGTCAAAATTGGTGCCGACGGCAGCCGAGGAACCATTATTGCGATATTTACCGCTGCAACTGTTGAATTCAGAGAAGCTGTTTCGCAAATTAGAAGGCTTTCCCTTGACGGGTATCGGGTACAGTTGGTTTTTTCGGAAAATGCCGAAAACCTCTATGGCAAAGTGGTAAGAGCGCAACTCGAAGGGTTTCCCCATATTGAAACGGTGGCGCCTTCCAGGTGGTATATAATTTTGAAAAAGGCCTGTGCCCTTATCGTTCCGCTTTTAAGCATGAATACCGTTTCAAAAATTTCCCTGCTGATTGCGGACAACCTGGCTACAAATCTTATCCTGCATGCTTTTTTTATGGGTATACCGGTTTTTGCAGCGCAAAACGGTGCCCGCCCTGAGGGAAGCCACTGGGGGCAAAAAATAGGATCATTCCCGCAAAGTCCGGCACTTGGGCAGGCCGTAATTGATAGGCTCGGAAAAATAGTGGATTATGGATGTATTTTGACGGACATATATCAACTTAGACATACGGTAAACAGTTTTCTCGATAAGAACAAGGGGATAAAAAAGAAAGATTCTGAAAATACGCAGGGGAAATCACGAACGGTCATTGATCCGGGAGAAAAAATTATCACCGCCGCCCGAGTTCACCGTGCATATCTTCAGGACACTGATTTAATTCTGCCCCCCGGGTCATTGGTCACACCTCTGGCGCGGGATATGGCTCTAAAATACCAAGTTGCATTAGTGCAAACGGACGGAGAATAGACCATCCGAGGAGGAAAACCCATATGCAGATTGCACAAATTATAGGTACCGTGGTGGCCACCCGGAAGCATGAATGCCTGGTGGGCAGTAAAATACAGGTCATCCAGCCACTGAAACCCGGGAGCCAGGAGCCGGAAGGCGAACCGTTTGTTGCTATCGATACCGTCGGTGCAGGCGTTGGAGAAATTGTAATCATTGTCAGAGGAAGTGGCGCGCGTCAGGCGGTTGATAACGAAAAAATGCCTATAGATGCCGCTATTATTGGCATCATCGATCAACTTGATATTGAAAAAATTCAATGAATGGTAAATTCAGGCCGTATGTTTCATTGAGAATAAATCATGAGAAAACAAAAACCAGGCTATTGGGTTGAATACCCAATATAAGAAAAAAGTATGAAACTTTATACCACACGTGGGGATCAGGGAAACACTCGGCTTCTAAGCGGAGAAAATGTGCCAAAGGATGATCCCCGGCTTAAAGCTTATGGTGCTCTGGATGAACTTCAGTCGTTTCTGGGTTTGGTCCGATCAATGACCGGTCAGGAATCTGTCAAATCAATTATTTATACTGTTCAGAAAAATATTTTTATAGCGAGTGCAGAGCTGGCATCAACCCGGGAAAAACTGTCTCGGCTGAAACGACGTATCGGCAAAGAAGATATCCAGCAGATAGAATCATGGATTGATGCTCAATCTGCTGCCTATGGTATACCTGACCATTTTATTATACCCGGCAACACGCCTGATAGTGCTGCAATGCATGTAGCCCGTACTGTTTGCCGGCGTTGTGAGCGTTTAATTGTTTTTTTAAACCGATCGACAGGTGATTACGAAGAGTTGATTGTTTTTTTTAACCGCCTCAGTGATTTGCTTTTTTCACTAGCATGGTCTTTGGAATTAATAGCGACAATAGAGGGTATCGTACGGGATGTTTTGCGCGAAAAAATGACACCGGAGAAATCGACATGACAATCTCGAATCATATCGCGCAACTGCTGGCGTCCATTGCTGAAGACAAAGCCTCTCATATGGCAATTCCCATGGCAATCGCATTTGCCGATGAAAGAGGCGGACTGGTCTTTTTTACCCGTATGAACGGCACCCTTCCGGCAGGCACTGAAATCGCTATATCCAAGGCCTATACTTCGGCAACTTTGCAAATGGCTACCAGCGAAATCGGCAAACTCGCTCAGCCGGGTGAAATGCTATACGGTATTCAAAACATGTTAAATGGCAAAATCGTACTTTTTGGCGGCGGACTGCCTTTATATTTAAATGGAAAAGTTGTAGGCGCAGTTGGCGTCAGTGGCGGGACGGTTGAAGAGGATGTTCAGGTGGCTCAGCGAGTGATAGATGCGCTTGCGGAAATGGAACTGTGGGCGAAAAAAATAAAGCCGATTCTTTCGAAGGAACTCTTCGTAACATCACCCATGGCTTGGATAAAAGAACAAATCACTGAGGCGCTGGCCAAATTGAATTTTCCCGTTCTTCCAAACGACTCTATTATTTTAACAGGTGCAATACTAATTGCTATGGATTGAAAAAACAATTTAAATGGATTCAATACTTCTTCTAATCAGATCGATAGCTGATTAAAAACTTTATGGTGAGGAGCAAGATGATGACTGTAAATGAAGATCTCATAGCCGGGATAGTAGAAAAAATATTCATCGAACTATCTAAAGAAGATAGATCTGATCAACCGTCAGCCAATGGACTCTACAATACCATTGACGAGGCGGTGGGAAGTGCCGTAGAGGCCCAAAAAAAATTAATTACCATGTCACTTGAAGATCGTGATAAAATCATAGTATCCATTCGACAGGTCATACTGGCAAACAATGAAGAAATCAGCGCTCTGGCCATTCAAGAAACAAAATATGGCAGATATGAAGATAAAATCAAAGAAAATATCCTCTGCGCTACCAAAACACCCGGAACCGAGGATATCCATCCTGAAGCAAAAACCGGAGATAATGGTTTGATGCTTCTCGAATATGCGCCTGTTGGCGTTATCGGCGCCCTGACCCCCATCACCAATCCCACCGGGACTTTTATTTGTAACAGCATCGGCATGATCGCTGCCGGCAATGCTGTCGTCTTCAATCCACATCCCAGCGCTAAAAAAACAAGCGCCCGGACGATTGAACTCATTCACAAAGCCATTGTTGATGCGGGGGGCCCCCACGGTCTTGTCTCTTCAATCGTTGATCCGGATTTAGATTCAGCCAAACAACTCATAAAACATCCCAAGATCAATATGCTGGTGGCAACTGGTGGTAAACCCGTGGTCAATGTGGTGTTAAGCTCGGGTAAAAAAGCTATTGGCGCAGGATCAGGCAACCCGCCGGCCCTTGTGGATGAAACCGCTCATATCAGAAAAGCGGCTGAATCTATTATCAATGGAGCAAGTATTAATAATAATATTTTTTGCACATGTGAAAAAGAAGTCATTGTGGTAGAAGAGATTGCCGAAGCACTCATAAAATTCATGCAGGAGACGGGCAGGGCCTATCTGCTTTCTCCCGATGAAGCTGAAAAAATAACCAACCTTGTAGTCAAGTCTGACGGAAAAATCAACATTGACTATATTGGTAAAGACGTACAAGTAATTTTAAAGGAAATTGGAATCGATTTAAATGAAAAATATCGAATAGCCATTTTTAATGCATCAAAAAATCATCCCCTGGTCTGGCTGGAGCAAATGATGCCGATTCTGCCCATTGTCAGGGTCAAAGATGTGCAGGAAGCGATTCATTTTGGTGTTGAAGTAGAACAGGGCAACCGTCACACGGCAATCATGCATTCTACCAATGTAGATAATCTCACAGCTTTTGCCCGAGCCATTCAGACTACGATTTTTGTGAAAAATGGTCCGGCTTACGCCGGTATCGGGCTGGGTGGTGAAGGCCACACATCCTTTACCATCGCAGGACCGACTGGGGAGGGGTTAACGTCAGCACGATCCTTTACCCGTCAACGGCGGTGTATACTGGTTGAAGGTTTCAGGATTATTTAGCCTCTGTC
>CAZFXX010000267.1:0-4560 GCA_964522985.1 uncultured Desulfobacteraceae bacterium | reverse complement strand
AGGTTAGATCGCCGATCTGATAAACCGCCAGGGCATTGACCTGTCCTGCCACAGCCCCTTTTACATCGATCAAAATCGTCTCATCCCGATAGGATTCATGGATTTTCTCTTCGTACAGATTGTGACGGAACCGATGTTCGTTAAAAGCCCGCATCACATATTTATCAGAAACAAGGGTGGCATTATTCTGACGTGCCCAGTAATCGGCCTCCTTTAAAACGCCGGCAATTGAACCAAACCGCAAGGAGAGTTTGTTTTGATCGGCAATATATTTTTCCCCGTATTCCACAATGGCAGCAACGCCCTTGGCCGTAAAGGGCAGCAAATTTTCTTCCCTGCAAACACGGGCAATAAACCGGGCATACGCCTGGATCGTATCGTCGTTTAACTCAACCTCATGGTCAAAATCCGCCCGGACTTTAAATATTTTATTGAATTTAGAATCATGGTTCTGAAGCATCCGAAAGGGTTCATAGCTGCCCATTAAAATTACCTTGACCGCCAGCGGAATCGGCTTGGGCCTCAGGGATGCCGTTCCAAATCCCAGTTCTGCGGCCATATCTTCAATAAAAAGAAGCTTGTTCTGCAATGCTCTTTTCAGTGAATCCCAGACAAACCGATTTTTTAAGACCGGTTCAACCTCCATGACCAGGAAGCCGCCATTGGCTTTTAATAAAGAGCCAGCCTGCACCATGGAAAAATCAGTGGTCACAGATCCCATATAAGATCTTTTTTCAATCTGGCCGAAAACATTGTGAAAGGTCGGATTGGTCTCAAAAATCACCGGGGCACCTTGCTTAGAATTACCATCTACCAGCACATTAACCCGATAGCGCTGAAAGGATACTTCCGCATCCGAGGGTAAAAGTGCTTCTGTTGGTGCGGCTTTCTTCCGTGAGGTGAGAAACTGATTGGCATTTTCGACGATGTCTGCCTGGACCCCGTCGAGATATTCGTGGATATCCGGACTACCCTTATACGCATGTCTAATCCTGTCCAACCGATCTTTGACCACAAACAGGGTTGTTTCTTCCATCAATTCCCCCAGGTTGTCCTTCAGCGCCTGGGTAATTTTGTTGACTTCTATCACCGTAGTTTCAATCTCCGACTGGACCACACGCATATTTTCTTCTATTTCAATCCTTTTTTCCTCGGAGAGTTCCTGAAAATTCTCCGGTGTCGCCGGCTTGCCATCGATAAGGGGCACGGTCTGAAATCCTGTTTTAGATTTCTGGATCTGTACATTTTTTTCTTCAGCCATTTTTTCCATTTCCTGAAAAATCCGGCGCTGCTGTTTGGAATATCTGTTTTGAATTCCAGATTGTTTTTCCTGAAATAATTTATTTTCAAACGCTTTAGGCAATTCGGTTTGCAGGCTATCAATCAGCTTGTTCATCGTTTTGGCAAATGGAATTCCTCTGCCTGGAGGCACCGAAACAGGAAAGGGGCAGTAGGCATCTTTAAAATTGTTGACCATACACCAGTCATTCGGCGTCGGCAGGCTTTTGGCATATTCATTGACAATGTCTTTGACAATGGTGGATTTACCAGTACCTTCCATGCCCGTAACAAAAATGTTGTAACCGGGACTTTTCATATTCAAACCAAAATCAATGGCCTGTACCGCCCGTTGCTGCCCGATAACATCCTCCAGGGGCTCAATTTCCGAGGTATTTTTAAAAGAAAAAATCTTTGGACCGCAAATCCGTCTGAGGTCGCCAGGTTCCAGCGCAAATTTTTCCAGCATAATTGTCGTTGCCTCCATGTATAGTTAACCATCGTGTCGATACGATTTATAGCATCTGTTTGCTGTCAGGTAGGGCTGGCATGTGATAATAACTTTAGAGTAAACAGGGGCAACCTGTCAAACAGTATATTCTGTACGGAATCTTTCCGTATATATTAACAAAATTATCAATAAACTTCATATTTGTAAAGTAAGTTGTCAGCGGGTCGGACCGGAACAATATACCGTTAATATTAAAAATACGGCATTAATAGGGGTATTTTTGAGTCTTAGAATGGCGTTTTGGAGGTCAAAAACAGGCCTTTAAGCAAAATGGTCACAGTGCAGGACAATTATGCCGAGGGAAACCGATATTACATACCGGGGTTGATATGGCGCGTAACCCAACGGTGCCACAAGAAGGAATTTTTGCTCAAATTCGTCCGGGATCGTAGATGCTGGCTGCGCTGGCTGCATGAGGCCAAAAAACGGTATGGTTTACGGATACTCAACTATACCGTTTACCTCGAATCATTATTTATGTTAAGCTCAACATAACAGATGATTCGGCATCAAAACCCAGGCATAAATTTCCATTGCGCCATCCCGGGCCAAGGTCGACAAACGGCCTATAAAATCATTGCGATCGATATCGCTACGAAATATTTCTCTTCGCTCAATACCCCGGCCCATGACATGGTGCAACACGCCCGGGGCATCTAATCTTGCTAATCTCGGCATACCCTGTAATTTGTATACTTACGATTAATCTTCAAGCACTTTCTGCATGTCCCCCCTTACAGGTGTTACGGCAGCGGATGTTGATGAATTTATCATTGCCGGTGCCTTTGGTTCCTATATCAGCGTGGAAGCTGCCGTTGGTATCGGTATGTTTCCCGATATTCCCCTGGATCGGTTCCGACAGGTGGGTAATGCCGCCGGCATCGGTTCAAAACAGGCACTTTTGTCCACCACACGCCGGGCGGAAGCCGCCGGCATCGGCGAGCGGGTTGAGTATTTGGAACTCACCTTCAGTGGAAAATTTCAGGCGGAATTTCTAAAAGCCCTGTATATGTAGTGATTGAGGTTGTGAGTGATGAGTGGTGAGAATCGGATCTTGTAGCTTGAAACTTGAAACGAAAGGAAAAAAATATGGCGAAAGCAGAAATATTTGCAGGTATCTGCGGTTTTAATACAACGGTTGAAGCCGTAATGGATGGATCCGAATGTGATATCTTAATTGAAAGCGATTGTAAATCAATCCAGAAATTGGCAGAGTCCCTCAAACACGTCAATCCGTCTGGGGAGATCAGTTTCAGGGGGAAAGGGCAAACGACGTTGCAGATGGCCGCAAAAGACTGTGCCCACACTGCCTGTCCAGTCCCGTCTGGGATCATCAAGGCCATTGAAATTGCCGCCGGCCTTGCACTGCCTGCGGATGCAACCATTAAATTGTCCAAGTCCTGATGCACGGTCCCCGGGTCACCTTATCATAGCCCGGAACAAAAAAGTTTCACCTGCAGAAAAAGCCATGGATGTGTAAAAATTATTTGAAATGGTAAGGCCGTCCTAAGGGTCGGCCTTATTGCTTCAGGGCTTGATCCATTAGGACCAATACGCTATACTATAGGGAAAAGCTGACAAAGAATTCTATAACAGGTTTAATGGTGAAAAGATGAAAAAAATTTTTAATGGTCAAAAGACGGCCAGATTGGGTACTGAAAAAAAGCCCGCGGTTGTCAGCGTGCAGACAGAAGAAAGATTAAGGGAAGTCGCATCCATATTCGAAGAAAAAGGATGGCACCATACAATTGGGTTGGAACCGGACAAGCCTGAGGATATTACCGATTTAGAGGTGTTATTGAATTTGCCGAAACCAACGGTTGCCGAAAAAAAAGCGGGCCGCAATGACCCTTGTCCGTGCGGCAGTGGCAAAAAATATAAAAAATGTTGCGGTAAATAAGGCTGTCCGGCATTTGAATATGACACCCGCACAAAAACGAAACATAATCGGATCATCCGTTGGAATACTGGCAGCGGTGTTGCTGTTTTTTTCCGCCGGGCCCAGGCTTCCGGTTTTAGACCCGGCAACGGATACCTATTTTCGTGAGGCCATCACCAAAGCCGGGGTGGCCTATGCCACCTGCCGGGTTGTGAATGCGTCTGTTTCCATTGTAAAAGAATCTTATCTAGAATTGGAGCCCGCGGGCATCGGCGTATCTTTGGCCGTGGGACAGGCCCTGGACCCCATTGATGATATGACCGAGCGGTTGTCCGATGTGCTGGTGACGGCCATTACCTCGCTGGGGGTTCAGAAACTGGCCTATGAAATGAGCGTATCTCTTGCACCGCCCATCCTTGCCGTCTTTCTCCTTGCCCTGTCCATTCTCATTTGGTTTGAAAATGAAAGGACCGCCCGCCTTAAAAAAGGGGCCAAGGGGGTGCTTTTCATTATTGTTGTCGCCCGTTTTTGTCTTCCCATGTCATCTGTGGCAAACACGTTTATTCAAACACATTTTTTTGCCAATCAAATATCAGAAGCAACCAGGGAATTGTCCCTCGTGTCTGCCAGGCTTGATAAAATTAAGGATTTTTCCCTTCCGAAAATCGATGGCGTTTTGAAGACTGTTGAAAACAGCGCATCGTTTCTCAAACAAAAATCTATGGAATTTAAAGATGCCATTGTGACCACCGTCAGCCATATGGGCGATATCATAGAAAATATGTTACAGCTCACGTTTTTATATGTCGGTATTTTTTTGATTCAGGTGATTATCCTGCCTTTGCTGACATTTTGGCTCCTTGTAAAGACGATCAATTTCTTTTTGGCCACC
>CAZFXX010000266.1:0-4598 GCA_964522985.1 uncultured Desulfobacteraceae bacterium | reverse complement strand
CGGATAAAAAAAAGTGTGATCAAGCCATCGGTACAGGTGAACGATTTATTGAAAAACAGCGGGAGTAATCCCATCGATAACGGGATCTATATGGATCAGTTGCTCAAACGAACTGAAATCGGATACACGGTCGTGGAAAAACTGGCCAAAAGCCCGGTGGCCCTTGACCCTCGGGTTGTCTGCCAAGTGGAAATCGAGATTAAATATGAAGGGTATTTCCGCAGGCAGCTCCGTGAGATCGAAAAATTTAAAAATCTGGAAAAAATGAAAATTCCAGATGGTTTTGACTTTTCGGCCGTACACGGTCTTTCCAATGAACTCAAGGAGAAACTGTCTCTGGTCAAGCCCGTTTCCCTGGGCCAGACATCCCGTATCGACGGAATCACGCCCGCAGCACTGTCCGTACTGATGATTGCCTTGAAGGCAAATGACGAGCGCCCATCTAAAAAAGCAGGCTGATTTTTGAATATATCGAAAATGTCGATCAGACAGGGACGGGATTAAAGAAAACCGCTTAAAAAAAACATGGTGTTAGTTGAAAATATTCAAGATGGCCATACGACGCCATCGCTATTTAGAACAGTATTGGAGATATCCAGATATGGCTGAAACTGATTATTACAAAATATTAGGGGTTTCAAAAAGCGCTTCCGATGCCGAGGTAAAAAAAGCGTATCGCAAGCTGGCCATGAAATACCACCCGGATCACAGCAAGGGGGATAAATCCGCTGAAGAAAAATTCAAGCATATCAGCGAAGCATATGCTGTATTGAGTGACGCGGAAAAACGTCGGCAGTATGACACCTTTGGCTCAGCCGGCTTTCACCAGCGCTACTCCCAGGAAGATATTTTTCAAAATTTTGATTTTTCCAACATCTTCAGCGAATTCGGTTTTGGAAAGCAGGGCCGCAGCCCCGGTATGCGTTTTTCCTTTGGTGGCGGCAGTCCTTTTGGTGGCGGCAGGAACCGTGGCCAGCAGGCCCGGCCAAAAGGCTCCGACATAACCTATGAACTGACACTGACACTGAGAGAAGTCGCCGCGGGTACCAGTAAGACAGTAACCCTGCAGCACCAGGGATCTGCTGAGACAGTATCGATGAAAATTCCTGCAGGCATGATATCCGGCAAGAAAATCCGTCTGGCAGGGAAAGGACATGAGAGTCCGTACGGGGGCTTGGCCGGCGATCTTTATATCCAGGCCAGGGTTACGCCCGACCCGCTTTTTCGAAATGAAGCGTATGACCTTTTTATTGATCGGGAAATCAAATTAAGCGAGGCACTTCTTGGTACGCGGATTGCAGTTCCCACTTTTGACGACAAAGAACTAACGTTGAAAATCCCCCCCGGAACCCGGCACAAAACCAAAATGCGTCTGGCGGGCCATGGCCTGCCCCGCATAGATAAATCCGGGAAAGGAAACCTTTATGTTGTTATTCAAGTTACAATGGCCAGCAGGTTGACTGATGAACAAAAAAAACTTGTGGAAAAAATGGCAGATACCGGTCTTTAGAATCCGCTTAAAACACCAGGTGGTTTTTGTACAAACCCCGGGGTAGCATTTTATTGACAATTGTTATGAAAAAATGTACCTTAATATTAATTTAAGGTAAGACCGACAGTTTAATATTTTTATTTAATACTTAAAAAAATACTATTTTTATATTTTGCATATGCCTGAGTTTGTTCCTGTCATAAAAAAAAAAGATATCGACAAGGCTGTATCGTCTATGGCTCGTGCTATTTCAGTGGATTATGCGGACAGGGACCTGACTGTTATCGGTGTTTTAAATGGCGCCTTTATCTTTATGGCGGACCTGGTCAGGCACTTGGATATTCCGGTTGAAATTGATTTTGTTAGAATTGCCAGTTACGGGGCCGGCACTAAATCATCCGGACAGATTCAATTGATCAAAGATGTTGAAATTAGTATCAAAGGCAGGGACCTGCTGCTTGTCGAGGATATCATCGATACCGGTCTTACGTTGTCCTATCTGGTCGATCATCTGAAATCCTTTGGCCCGCGTTCGATAAAAATCTGTACCCTTATCGACAAGCGTGAACGCCGCGAGGTTAAAATTCATGTTGATTATGCCGGTCATGTGACAAAAGAAGGATACCTGGTTGGCTACGGATTGGACCATGCAGAAAAATATCGAAATTTGCCGGAAATTTTTCATCTAAAATTTTAAGTAGCGAGGATGCATCATGATCATCACCTGTTCACAATGCAAAACCAGTTTCAACCTGAATGAAAAACGTTTAAAACCATCCGGTTCAAAGGTTCGTTGCTCAAAGTGTAAAAATGTTTTTATCGCTTATCCGCCGGAACCGATTGAAGCGCCTTCTCCGGCACTTTCGGAAAAACCTCAGATTGCCGGCTTTGACGTTGATACCGCTGCCAAAGATGACTTGGAAGAAATTAAGGGGAATAACGCCCGGTCTGATGAACTGGAGTTTAATGCTGTTGAAAATTCTCTTGAAACGGAAAAGGCCAGCCCTGATGGACTTGACACAGGGGACCTTGATTTTTCTCTGGAGATGGATCCGGACGACGTAGACGGCGAAACAGATGCCGGAGACGGGCTCAATGAACTGGGTGAACTTGAACTGCCTGATTCCGATGATCTTTTCGAGTCCGATACCGATAAATTCGATGGCCCTGATTTCAACCTTGATACAGAAACCGATGAAGACACGCAGGATATTGAACCTGTTGAGGATTCGGAAGATATCGATCTATCGGAACTGGAAAAAATTCTGGCTCTGGACGAAATACCGGACTCGCAAGGATCTGTACCGGAAACAGAGACGGACGAATTTAAGTTTGAGTTAGAACCCGAGGAAACGACAGGCAAAGTGGTCGATGCCGTTGAACAGTCTGAGATATCAGCCGAAGAACTGGATTTATCCGATATCGAAAAAATGCTTGAAATCGATGAAACGGAAACCATGGCTGAGGAAGGACATGAAGAGGAAGAGCTTGAATTTGACCTTGAGCTTGAGCCTGATCAGGCCATAGACGACCTGGCGTCTGAAATTAAATTTAAACCCGATGATCTTGACCTGTCGGATCTTGAAGATGTTCTGGAAGAAGATCAGGTATCTGAACCGGCAGATGAACGCGATGATGCCGACCTTGAGCTTGATCTTGACTTTAGCCTTGAAGAAGATGAAAAAGAAGCCGAAGAAATTTCGGGCATGGGAATCTCCGGGGTAGCTGAAGCGAAAGACAGGCCACAGCCGGATTTTGAACTCGAAGGAGAGGAGGACTCTGCCGATCAGGCGGAAATGGCCAAAAAAGAGGCGGAACTGGTCAAAACATTTGATATGGATGGTCCGGGAAAAGAAGACGGGTCTGAAGACCTGGAAACAATTCCGGAAGGAGCGGAAAAGGATGAAAGGGATGAAAGGGATGACGGGCTGCCGACAACGCCGGTTAAAAAAGGCGTAAGTCTTCCTCTTCTTGCACTGTTGGTACTGGCGCTTCTGGCAGGAGGCGTTTATCTTGTTCATCTTTATACCGATATCAAGATTCCTTATCTCAGTGAGTATCTGGATGAGATGAAGACCCCCGCGGTACAAGATCCCGGTGGTTTAAAAATGACGACCTTCGGCATCAGCAGCCGGTTTGTTGGAAATGATCATGCCGGGCGTTTTTTCGTGATTACCGGCAAGATAAAAAATGGTTATACGGATGCCCGGAGTTTTATCAAAATCAGGGGGAAGCTATATTCAAAGGGGAAAAAACTGGAAAATGCACAGACTGTTTTTTGCGGAAACCTGCTGACCAATACCGAACTTGTCGGATTGGATGTCGAAGCGATAAAAAAACGGCTCGCCAATCGCCATGGTGACAACCGGTCCAATGTCGAAGTAGCCCCGGGTAAAATACTCCCTTTTATGGTTGTTTTCACTGAACTGCCGGACAATCTGGAGGAATATACCATCGAGGTTACAGGGTCTGTAGCCCAGTAAAAATCGTACCCTTTGCGGATAAGGGCCTTTTATGCAACACAAGACCGAACAGGCGTGTTTAGAACTCGTGGTCCTGATAAAGTGCAAAAGTAACTTTTCCTTCTTGACTTAACAGATATGAGCTGGTAGAGACTCATTTCGTTAAATCCAAGAGCGACAAACAACCGGCTCGTTGAAATTGACAAAAAATTATGGCGATGTAGCTCAGATGGTCAGAGCATGCGGCTCATATCCGCAGTGTCCGGGGTTCAATTCCCTGCATCGCCACCATAAATAAATCCGGAGTATTCCGATTAAGTGCAAAACCCCAGGTCCTGAAAGGATTTTGGGGTTTTTCTTTTCCTGTGTGTTCCAATAAAATCTATTGACATCCCGTTAATTTAGTTAAGAGAACCAAGCCCTCCGTAAACAGTGACTTGAGATAAGGGGGATGAAATAAGGAAAAAACACAACCCGAACAATGAACGAATCAAGCGCAAGTATTTCTCTTTTTTGAAGGAAGCCAAACGTCACAGCGAGCCAACGGTCGATGCCGCTGCAAAGGCTTTGAACCGTTTCGAAGTTTATGCCAAGTATCGCGATTTTAAGAAATTTCATTTTGAACAGGCTATTGCCTTCAAGCG
>CAZFXX010000265.1:0-4611 GCA_964522985.1 uncultured Desulfobacteraceae bacterium | reverse complement strand
GTGGTGTCTTTTTCGGGCGAAAGCAAGCCGGTCTGATGATGAATGACTTCATCGGGAATATCACAATGGGTTGTTGAGATCACCGGCATACCGGTGGCCTGGGCATCCAATAGGACAATCGGGGCCCCGCCTTCGCAGTCCTTTTCATCCGTAAACCGGCTCGGGTGGATGAACACATGATAGTTTTTCATAAAATCATGTAGATGATTAAAATCGATCTGGTCTAAAAAAAAGACGCGGTCTTCGCATTTTTCGGTTTTGATTATTTTTTCAAGTGTTGGTTTTAAACCATTTTTGTCTTTTCCAACCAGTGTCAATGTCATGTTGGGCGAATTTTTTAACGCAAGCGCAAACGCTTTTACCGAGTAAATATGCCCTTTCTTTTCCGTCATGGTCGCTATTTGTAACAGATTCAGTTCGCCCGGCTTTTTCATCCGGTTTTTGAAATCAATATGCTGCGCCTCAACCCCCAGTCTCGCCACCTGAATTTTCTCAGGCGGACACCCTATTTTACTTAATATCCGAGCCCCATGGGTCCCTTCGCATAAAAAAAGATCAGCGGATTTAAACAATGCCTGATATCGTTTATGCCAGACTGGTTGCAGGTAAGGGTAATGTTCATAATCCGCGCCATAGAATGAAACAATATGAGGTATGTTTAAGCGTTTTGCCAGTCTCATATACTCCCATCCCACCACGGCAAAATGGGAATGCATGAGATTGAATTTGGCAATATTTGATGCGATATAGTCTGGATAAAACCTCTGCAAAAAACCTGTCAGGCCGTTAGCCATCTTCAGCCACATGTTATTTCTGGGATTGTTAATTTTTTTAAATGGAAATTCAATAAATTCAAAATCACTTGAATAGAAATCACATGGGATAAAGCGCCTGGAGGCCACAATTTTTTTTGTGTTCGGCAGATGACGGATCAGGTTAAAGGCCCAGTTTTCCGTAGAGTTGAGATAAACGTGAAACAAATGAAGCACTCGTAAATCCGATGATACATTGCCATGATGGTGTAATGTATTGTTGGTTAATCTGTTAAAATGCATTTTTTGTATGTATACCCATTATTATTCGCGTGAATTTTACGCGTCTTTTATAATGTGAGCCTTTCAACAAACATTTTAAGTTTGATACCAGAAATCATCCAGGTTTTTATTGATAAGTTCCGACAGCCCATTGTTTTCCCTTGAAAAATACTCGTTTAACATTTTTTTCGTTGATTCCTTCATTGCCGGCGGCATTGATTGTTTCATTGGGTTGATGCGCTGATGCAACCCATTTAACACGCGTTTGTAAATAGTGGGCCTGTTGTGTAATATCTGCTGAGTTATCGAGGCATCAGCCAGACGATGAGCGTTAACCTGTTTATAACGGGTTAACATCATACGGTTACACCATATCTGAAATTTCAGATATCTGGGCAGCATTGCAGGATTCTGATGAATGTTTAGACGTTCAAAATCAATACGTCCATATGTTATGTCCAGAAATTTACAAATTTCCTGCATCACCTCCTTGATGTGATGGATAAACTCTTCAAATATGACAAAGCAAAAAAGTTCTTTGGGAATGAACTTAAAAAAATGTTCGATTTGATTTTGATAAAGGCTTCTTTCAATGACCGATTGCGGATTTATCCGAAGGGTATTTTCAAAGTCATATATAGCACGGCCGGTTTTCAAAAGATGCCAGTATTGTGAATACGTTCGCGATGCAGGATCCCTGAGCATGACGATTAATTTTGCCTTGGGATTTATTCGGTTGATTCTCTCTGGCGCCCTTCGAGAAGCAAGATAGGTTGTAGAATCCTCACCGAGAATTTGACTTTTTTTCGCTTTTTCAAATAATGATGCATATTGATCCATATAACGGGCCAAATGTTTGTCCAACTCGGGGAAATACCATTTTTTGTCAGTCTCAAAAAAGAAATCCGAATGCTGGATAAAATCATCCATATCATAAAAAAAGATTTCATTGTCCGGCATAAACACATCCGGATGGCTGGCCAGTATATGATGAAGCGTGGAGGTGCCCGCTTTCATCGCCCCTATGATTATAAAATCCGGCAGACGTCTGTCTGAATTGTTTTTAGTTTTTTCAGTTTGATGCATTTCTTGTACGGACATTCAACTCGCTATTTTACCTAATAACACGGACTTTAATTCCACATACATCTCTTTATCTTTCATAAAATAAAAAAAGCTGTAAACAGCCGCACCGATTATGATATTAAAAGTTAATAGCATTATCATATTTATGTCATTAAGCACCAACTTAACCATCATAATGATCAGCATCATAAAAAGTGAGCCGTAAAAAGGCGTTTTCATACTGTTTAGCAACGAAGAAATTTTCAATCCGACAATTCTGCAAATGATTTGATGGATAATAAAAAAAAGCGGTACCATCACAATAACGATACTTATTGCAACGCCCAGGATACCCCAATGAACACCCGCCAGCACAGCTGCTGAAATGACGATCAACACAAATACATTCCAGTAAAACCCGATATCTGCTCTACCTTTGGCAATCAAAACAGAACCCGCCGGATTGGTTGTTGATTTGATAGCACCTGCCAGACAAAACGCCTGAAGAAGCATTATCGAGGGTTCCCACCGATTGCCATAGACGACCCGGACAAACTCGGGCGCAACCACCAGCATGCCGGCCAGCATCGGAAACGTTAATGTTGTAATGTATCTGACGGCTTTAATATAGCCTCTTCTAAGTTTTGCGGCATCGTCCTGAATAATTGAAAAAATAGGGACTGCCACCCTCATGATGATGGGATTTATTCTGTTTAAAGGCACCATCATCAGGTTGTAGGCCAGCGTGTAATATCCAAGAGCCTCCACACCCAGAAACCGGCCGATAATGATATAATCAATATTAGCGTTCAGATAGTTGGAGATCCTCTCTCCCAGTTGAAAAGCCCCAAAACTAAGATAGTCTTTTATTTCCGTCAAATTTAAATATAAACCAGGCCGCCAGATTTTTCGAATCAGTATGAATTGGCAGATTACCATTATCATATTTTGAATCAGCATGCCGAAAATCAGACTGGCCACCCCGAAACCGCTAAGTGCCAGCCCGATCGCTGATACTGCGTATATTATTTCACTTGCAACATCTAATTTAGACAAAGTACTGAACATCAAGTTTTTTCTCAAAAGAGTGGTAATAATTTGTTTCGGCGGTGAAATCAGAAAGATGAATGACGCATAAAACAAATAATCATATAAGGCATTTTGTCGGAAGTAAGTCACCGCAAGCGGTCGAATGAAGGTAAACAAAATAAACAGTAATATCCCAAAAAAAATATTAGTCCAAAACAAACTTGAAAGATCGTTTTGTTTCACATTTATTTCATGGATAATGGCATTGCTGAGTCCCATATCAGAAAACGTTTGAAAAAATCCGACAACGACCATAACCATACCCATCAAGCCGAATTCGGCCGGTGATAAAATCCTCGATAATGCCGCAAGCGTCCCGAACTTGAAGACCGTCACCAAAAGCATGGATGCGGAACTCCATTTAACGCCGGATATGGATTTTTCTTTTAAATTCATTTTTGCAATAATAGCCAAATGTTAACGTCTTTTAGAATCAAACACCTTTCACATGCCGGGCCACTTGATTTTTTGCCAATCCGGGCAGGCATTACATAAAGGATGGTCAAAGGTGCCGGCAATATGCTGTTCGCGCAGTCGGTTAAATTCAGGTCCCTGCCAAATTTCCTTGATTGATTGATGACGGATATCACCGAGGGTATGTTCCGCTTTCCAGTCGCTTTCACAGAAACAAACCTTGGCGTGGATGCTTATGATTAAACCCCGCCACACATAGGGACATGGATGGCGCGGGATGGAAACGCCATTTTTAAAAAGATTCCCGTGAGCGTCGATAAGCCCGCCGTGCTGGTGATAGGGTCTGATAACAACCTGGTCGACTTTTTTCTCCCAAGAGCGTTTAAACGCCTCCAACTCGTGCTGGTTATCCTTCTGAAGTACAAAACTAACGGTGGTCCGACTGTTTTTATTTAATTGTTTTGATTCATCAATGTATGCGATGGTGTTATCGACTACCTTGTGAAAAAAATCCGCCTGCCTGACTTTTGCATATGTTTCGGAGGTGGCCGCATCGATACTGACTTCAATATGGTCTAACCCGTTTTTGATTAATTCGGTTCTTCTATTTTTTGTTAATAATGTTCCGTTTGTATTGATAGATGTTTTTTGAATGCCTTTTTTTTTGGCATATCCGATCAATTCGGCAAGATCTTTTCGACAAAGGGGCTCCCCTCCGCCAAAAGGGCGTACAGTCGTATCCGGGGATTGCGCTGCGATTTCATTGATGGCTTTAAAATATAATTCTTTATCCATGTCCCCAAGAAAATTTTTATCTTTTGATAAAGCACTGTGGGGACAATGGGCGCAATGCAGATTACAGCGGGTCGTCACCTCAAACCGGACAATACCCGGAAAATGCCTTAAGGGCGGCCGGAATCGCGTACCGGTTTTTTTAAATTTTTCAATGTCTTGCTGAAGCCGGGATTTGTATACTTTTCTGACGGCTTTTTTAATCGGATTCGGAATT
>CAZFXX010000264.1:0-4614 GCA_964522985.1 uncultured Desulfobacteraceae bacterium | reverse complement strand
CCCCCCTCATTTCAGGGCCGTAGGAAGGAATCCATGCCACCTCCCGCCCTTCCTCCATGGCTGCATGGGCAAGAATCTTGGCACTCAGCAAAATCCCCTGCCCCCCAAAGCCGGCAAACATTACTTCACTTTGCATTCATTCCTCCTCAACTACATATGCTCGGTTTTAATCCTGTTCCGGGGTTTTAAATTCACCCAGTTCGTAGTAAGGCAGCATTTTTTTTTCGGCCCACTCCAAGGCATCCACAGGGGTAATCCCCCAGTTGGTTGGACAGGTGCTGACCACTTCCACCAGGGAGAAACAGGTACCTTCCATCTGATAGGTAAACGCCTTTTTAATGGCCTTCTTTGTTTTATTGATGTACCTGGGTTTGATCACGGCCTGCCGGGTGATATACGCCGGTGTTTCCAGGGCCGCCAGCAGATTGGCCATCTTGACCGGCATGCCGACCTCCTCGACATTACGACCGAATGGCGACGTAGTGGTCCGCTGACCCGGCATGGTGGTGGGGGCCATCTGGCCGCCGGTCATTCCATACACTGCGTTGTTGACAAATATCGTTGTAAATTTTTCTCCCCTGTTGGCCGCATGAATGATTTCACTCATGCCGATACTGGCCAGGTCGCCATCCCCCTGATACGTAAAAACCATCAAATCGGGCCTGACCCGTTTGATACCGGTGGCCATTGCCGGTGCCCGGCCATGGGCCGCTTCCTGGAAATCAAAGGTAAAATAATTGTAGGCCAGCACAGCGCACCCCACAGGTGCAATACCCACCGTTCTCTTGCGGATCCCCAGCTCATCGATAACTTCAGCTACCAGCCGGTGAATAATCCCGTGGGTACACCCAGGACAATAGTGCGTGTGGTTATCGGAAAGTGCTTCCGGTTTACTGAATGTCTTTCCCATTGATATATGCTCCCTTTTTCCAATTGCCGGTGGCTTAAAGGACAGTCATTTGTATTATCCCGTCCGTGCAACCGTCAATTTTATATCCTTAAACGATTACGTCTTTGATGGCGTCCATGACCTCTTCCGGGGTCGGCACATCACCGCCACACTTGCCATACCAGTGTACCGGGCGCTGGCCCTGAACACTGCGCTCGACATCCTCTACAAGCTGACCCATGCTCATTTCAATACTGAAAATCGCCTGGCAGCTCCCTTTGGCGGCTGCCTGACGAATCGGGTCAAGCGGAAAAGGAAACAAGGTCTGGGGCCGGAGCATGCCGACTTCCAAACCTTGTGCCTTGAAAATATCGACAGCCGTCCGGCAAACCCGGCTCATGGTGCCGTAGCTGACGATCAATGCCTTGTAATCCGAATCCATGTTATAGGTTTCGTATTGGATTTCCTCTCTGGCCATCTGTTCATACTTGGCCTTGAGTTTCAGGTTATGATTATTGAGATCTTCCGGGTCCAGAAACAGGGATTTGACCAGATTGCGTTTGCTGCTGTTACGGGTTGCCATGCCGCTGGTGGCCCAGGCATCCTTATTGCTGGGTGCTGTTTTCAAATGGTCGGGAAATTCCACCGGCTCCATCATCTGCCCGATCAGGCCATCACCCAAAATCATAACAGGGTTGCGGTATTTTTCAGCCAGAGGAAATGCCTTCATTACCATCTCCACGGCCTCCTGAACACTTGCCGGTGCCATCACCAGCAGTCGGTAATCGCCGTGTCCACCGCCTTTGGTGGCCTGAAAATAATCCGCCTGAGCGGGCAGAATACCGCCCAGCCCGGGGCCGCCACGCATAATATTGACGAACACGGCCGGCACTTCCGCCCCGGCAATATAGCTGATGGCTTCACTCATAAGGCTGATGCCAGGGCTCGAAGAAGTGGTCATCACCCTTGCACCGGCGCCACCGGCCCCGAATAACATGTACCCCACGGCGACTTCACTCTCGCCCTGCAGAAAAACGCCGCCGACTTCCGGCATGCGACGGGACAGATATTCTGCGACTTCAGACTGCGGGGTGATCGGATAGGCAAAATAATTCAAGCATCCCGCCCTGATGGCGGCTTCGCCGATCGCTTCATTACCTTTCATTAAAACCTTGCCCATAATATTCCTCCGTTCAGGCCTGCACTTCGGCAGTCTCTTCAACAATTTCCGTAATCGTTATAGCCACATCCGGGCACATGGTACAGCAGATTGCGCAAAAAACACAGTCTTCCGGACGCGCCTGATAGGCCGGGAAATATCCCTTGGTATTGCCCTCTTTGGAAATTTCCAGAACTTTTTTGGGACATACGGCCACACACAAACCGCATCCCTTGCATCGATCCTTTTCAATTTCATGTCTGTAAGCCATTCTTTTCTCCTCTTATCTCCTTAACAATGCAGCTGCGCAGCCTTTTTCCAGGGCGGGACCAGTTGTCTTTCAATCGGCAGAACCGGACACGCAAACCGCGTCAGGTCAAGCTTGTCCAGTAAATTTACATCTGTGGTTACAAATTCAAGCGGCAATCCGGTTTCCACGGCCACCTGTCGGACAATGTCATACCCATTGCAAATCGTTTTCGTATCAGTTTCACCGATGAGGTTGGCATTCCCCACGATACCGGTGATGGTCAGCTTTGACGATGACTCGATCTCACGGCCGATCTTGAGACAGCCTTCAACGGTTTCAGTAAAAGGGCGGAACGGATTGATCACCTGGAGCATACGGACCCTCCGGCCTCTCAGATGTGCCGCCAGTGAAGCGAGTACCGTGGCGCCGACATCGTCGCCACCTGCATCCAGAAGGGCCAGTTGGGCGGGATTTCGAATCATACCGGAGACCTTTGGGCTTAAAACAGGCAGATCCGCCTGCATGTACTGATCCGGCGGCAGCACCACTTCAACGCCAATTGTCTCCAGTGCAATCCTTGCTTCACGGGCCCTGAAATATGGATTTACCAGATCAAGATCCGCTACCTGAACGGTCATTCCTTTCCGCCGCTGGTACACGGCAAGGTTCACGGTGACCTCGGTCTTACCGCTGCCGTAATTGCCCACTATAACCACAATACCATCAAAATCGATCTGTTTGTCAGCCATTACCAAAAATCAATATCCATTTATTTATTACCGTTGCCAGGCAACATCAAATGCCAGTACGGAAATACGCCTTTCATTCAAAAATAGCCCCATGTCTGTTTGAAGCAAGGCATGAAAATTTTAAGCGATAAAGGCGCAGGCCGCCAATTTGTTTCTTAAAATTCAAAAACTATCTTTTACGACGTTGACATGAAATTTATTTTTATAAAGGTTGCTTCCCCTCATTGTCAAGGTGTTTGTTACAAACACGGGCCATTTCCAAATTCATAGCAACTCCCCCGCCCTCACTTGTTACCATCAGAAAAATAGCGAAAATGTAAACTGCTTAAAACTCACCCCTCACCACCTTCATATAAATACTTGATGTTCGAAAAGGTTTTGTTTATGCTGTTTATGCCTTTACAAATGTAAAAAAATGCGTCAATTAACCTGTTTTTGACTAGACTATAAAATAATTTCACGTCCGGAGGTACGATCCATGGAATGGAAAAAAGATAAAGCCCCTTTTGAAGCCGGGGATATCAAAGTAAGCGATGATGAGGATGAGGGGGAATTTCAGGATGAAGAATATTCTCCATGGCAAACGACATCACCAGCCGGTCTGGGTAAAAAAATATTCCAAAGGCCGGATTTACCTTTAAAAACCATCGGCATCGGTCTTTTGGTCGTGGTTGCTGCGATCATCATACTGGTATTCGTAACTGATTCGGATGAAGACCGGCACGAAAACAAAATTATCAGGCTCGAAAACAGGGTTCAGGAGATTGAAAGCCAGCTTGCAGATATCGGGAAAGCCTTTAATGAAAGCGGCGCAACAACTAAAAAAACAGCAGACCTGGCTGCCAGACTGGACCGGCTGGAAACATCAATACACTCAAGAATGGGGCAGATCACCACTCAAGTCAGCGCCCTAAAAAAACAGGTCGTCGCTAAAAAAGCCATAACACGCACCCAAAGCAAAATCTCAAAAAATACCGAGAAAGCCGCTGTTACGGCCCGTTCGCATAAGGTCACATCCGGTGACACGCTGTATGATATCGCCCGTCGGTACGGCGTTACGATAAAACAGATAAAGCAATGGAACAAACTTCCCTCCAGCGGTCGCATCTATCCGGGACAGAAACTGAACGTGGGTTCCTGAGGCCTTTTTTGCTCAATTTTCGAAAAATTTCAAAGCATTTCCGGCAAGTGTAAAAAATGGATTCATCTTCCTGGTGGCAGGCTGGATATGGCATTTTTTCAACCTGTACCAGTACCGGTATTTCGAACAGGGGGAGATACCGATCAGGCAGGTCATTATCTGCATCTCCATTTGTATCTTGACGGCCCGTGTCCTGAACTGGGCCAGGATGCTGTGCATCCTCTGCAATATCCTGATCATCCTTGTTTACCGCTTTCCATCGGCCTCATTTTTTTTGAGCGCCAGAATTCAGCCAGGGCTTATTGCCGTTATCAATATACCACCGGCTAAAGACCGGTGGGTTTAAGTGCACGAACTGAAAGTCCAGCAATACCGATCCGTGCTGGCCTGAAGATTCTCCCGCTGCTTTTTAGCATCATGGGCATT
>CAZFXX010000263.1:0-4633 GCA_964522985.1 uncultured Desulfobacteraceae bacterium | reverse complement strand
TCTGTTGTTCGGTCAGTTTCTGTTGTTGATTTGATATTTTTTCCTGGGCATGTTTCCCATCGGCAGTTAGCTGGGCTTTTTGCTCCGCAATTTCAGCGAATTTTGTTGAATTGTTTTGAATTACTTTCTCTCTATCCTGCCATATATGATTTAATTCAGTTAAATCCTGGCTTACTTTGATCCAGATATCGAGTCTAAAGGGTTTGTCGGGCAGTTCCTCGAATAAAGGAAGCAAAATATTTGCGCGTGATCCTGTTGCGCAGATATTCATGGAAGTTTTTGAATTAAGTAAAAAACCATCTTCAACCCTGCAGCTATTAAAGCCTGATTGATCAGACGCCGACCAGAAGACCTTGTCTGTTGAGTTTTCAATCAAATTAATTGCAGAAATCCAAATAAGCCCCCGGGTATTTAAAGGATCAATTCGTATGGAGTTATCCCTCAATTTTTCAGGATAAGGGATATCAACTGATATATTCTGCCACTCATCCGGCGCTAAAAGAATTTTTCTTGAATTTTTATCAGTATAAAGGCCCTGGTCTTTTTGGACATCCGGAAAATAGATCTGTGCATATCGCGCCTTGCCATGGTGGTTTGCTGTTAGCAGCAGCCGTTCTTTTAAAATTTTCCTATTTAAGTCAGCCTGTTCATATCCGCTGATGATTGAAAATAAATTTTCCAGTATCCCAGTCACATGAGTAGACTCGGCTTTAGGAACAATTTCTTTTTCTTTGGACAAAATAGGAAGATATCCTAAATTTAGCGTTCGATTCATAGGCACCCCGGATGTAGGATCTGAAGCATCGCTTTGATCAAGAGGTGCTTCCAGCGCCCTGGCCTGGATCAGGCGCAATTGATCATACAACCAGGAATATGAATCATATGCAGTATTATTTTTTTCATGAGGGATATGATCTATCAACTCCGGACGGATAAAATCGATGATTTGCCTGTAGTCGTCCGAAGGTTTTTTTGAAAATTTTATATCTAAATCACGGCTGATATTCTCAATACATGTTACAGGATCGGCCAGGATCTGGTCATAGGTTAACAGTATGAATTTTTGACCGGTACAGACGGATAAAGCCTCACGAGTATGTATCAGCCATAAAAGGTGTCCTTTGAGCAAATTAAATTCATCGCTTTTTTTTAAAGACTGCGCTACCTCAAAAGGATGGCGAATGATAATGGCAAAACGCGGCTCAATTTCTTTTTCCTTGAGGATATCCAGCCACAAGGGCATTAACCGGCATAAACGGGGATCTGAAATTGTCCACAAGTCCGATTGCGCAAATTCCCGATCAAGGAAACCGGCGATTCTGGATTTGGCATGTCTTGCAGCTTCAGTATCCATCCAGCCTTTGGGGAGGCTGCCAACCATATCCCACCTGCACTCAAGGTCGCGTAAAAGAATATCGTGTATCAGCATCAGGTTGTGATTTTCAAATTGACTATATTTGTCTAATATGTCCGCAGGCACAAGGCCTTTACCCAAATTTGCGCCCATCAAATGAAGACAACCGCTTAATATGGATGTACCGCTCCTGTGCATACCCAATATAATCAAGCATTGTGATTTTTTTTTACTCATAAAATTTATTTTTCCCTTGGATAAACCCAAAATAGAAAATTACTACCAGGCATAAAAAAATTTAAATCACCACGGAATACACTGAAAAGATTTTGTATCACTGTCATGCCCTGGCGAGCACAACAACGCACGAAAATCACCAGTTCATGAAGAACAGGCGGTTTTTTCTTCAGCTCCTTCATTGCAAAAGCTGTTGTCTTTTATATAAAACAGTCAGCGCAAAGCCCTACCACATTAATAATTCATCATTTCCCCGCCCGCCAGGAGAAGGGGGCTGGGGCTGTCAGCTTGTTGCCAGGAATTTTTTTTCAATTTCATCAAAAGTTTCTTTATTTTTATTCAAAATATTTTCAAATTTCTGTATAATATTTCGGGAATTTTCTAATTGTCGATTGGCTTTTTCCAGATTCTGCTGTAAATGAATATTCTCCTCCTTGGAAACTTTTAGCTGTTGTCTGACTTTTTCCAGGTTCTGTTGCAAGTAGATATTCTCCTCCCTGGAAACTTTTAGCTGCTGTCTGACTTTTTCCAGGTTCTGCTGCAAATAGAGATTTTTTTCTTCCAGCGTTTTTTTGACCGCCGTCCATGGCACAAAATCATTGTCGGTTATAATACGCTGAAAGCAGAGTGTGTATTGTTTAAGGAGTTCCTCCTCTGTTAAATCCTCAAATTTTTCCGATTCGACAAGATCCCAATTAGAAATTTTTCTAAAAACTCGTTTTTTAGCAAAACCGGCCGTGACCGGCCGTAAAATCATCCGCATAATTTTAAAAGACGAATCACCCTCAAGCGGATCAAATCTGACAGCCTTCACCCCATTACGTAATAATATGAAACGTTTTACTGTTTTACCTGACTCGGCAGGCAATAAAATTGTTTCATCTTCGTTGAAACCGCTGCCGTAATCCATATATAACACAGCATTAAAACGAGGGTCCGAAGATTCTATGCAAGCTTCAAGAATCCACCAACCGGATAATCCGGCAAAATTTATATTTGAAACAAACCATGGGTCACCTGTTTCGGAAATCCAATTATTATCCCCGATTTTTTTCAAATGCACCCCAGGCTCCCAACTCACTTTTTTTCTTATTATTAACGCTAACCAACGTTTCAAGAACATAAGTCATCCAATCCGTAATAGATAGTATTTTGGTTTGCAATTCGTGAACGGCTACAATTATGACGCTACAACGCCAGAAGAACCCCGGCGCTGACCGCTACCTGGTATAGTATCTGGGTGATGTCTTTTGTGATCTGGAGGTTTTTGCCTTCCAGTTTCGGCAGCACCAGGAGGGAATCTCCCCTGGCGAGTTTTATTTTTTTAAGAATATTTTTGTTGTCGCATTTTTGCACCCGGCCGTCCTGGTGGATGATCAGGATTTTTTTCTCGTCGGCCCGGTGATTCATCTCGCCGGACAGAGCAATGTAGTCGGCGGCCGAAAGGTTGGCCACGTGGGTGTGGGCACCCGGGAAGGAGACCTCTCCCTGCACCAGAACGATGTTTGTTTTGCTGGGGATATACACGGTATCGCCGTCTTCAAGATATATATCTGAAATCCGGGTTTTTTTATTTATGACGATCTGACCCTTGGGTTCAACCTTTTTGGCCCGCTCGATAAAGGAGAGAACGGATTTGGTTTCCTGGGAACGCATGAGGCTTTCTTCTTTGGTTACCGACGGGGTGAGCAAGATTAAAGATTCCAATTCCTGCAGCTTGGATAACAAAAGCTGCTTCTGCCGTTTAGCAACACTTTTGCGAAAAAGCTGCATTGAAGCCAAATTCGACCGCGGATTCAGTTTCAGCCCATCGATGAGGGCTTGCAGGGTAGCGTCTTTTCCCACCAGGAGGGTATGCAGCCCGTCATGCTCCCCGTCAATGGTGATGGTATTCAGGTTTACCGTGCTATCGGGAAATACATTCACTGAATCCCCGCCCACCACGAAAATATCATCGATTTTATCCAGGGCGTATATGAAAATATTTTTTTCGTTGTCCCGGGTCCAGTGGGTGATGGTGACATTGGTGGCTGTGGGGTTTAAAATAGCCAGATCCAGCACCTGATCCAGGCGTATCGTATCTTTTAAAAACTCAAACAGGCAGGGCCGTTTAACGTCTCCCGTGACATCAATGCGGTGGGCCACATCCTTGACTGAAATGACGTCTCCACTTTGAAATTGAAACGGATCGAGCCTTCCCTTGGTAAGAAAGCCGTACAGGTCCAGGCGCTTGAGCAGGATATTGTTACGCAGGATCTCGATATTTCGAAAACTGCCATATGCGTTTATGATGCCGCCGGCCTTATCGATAAACTGAAGGGTGGAATCCGAGGCCATGCCCATATAGATGCCGGGTTTGTTGACATTGCCGGACACAA
This sequence comes from uncultured Desulfobacteraceae bacterium, assembly GCA_964522985.1. Lineage (GTDB taxonomy): Bacteria > Desulfobacterota > Desulfobacteria > Desulfobacterales > 4572-123 > 4572-123. The sequence goes on along the minus strand of CAZFXX010000263.1, from coordinate 664 downwards.
AAACCGTGATGGGCTGGTAATTGGCCATATTGGCGTATACAAAGACCTTTTCCCGGTATGTCCCACGGATGGTGTCACTGATCAGGGACACGAGCCGGTTATTTTTTACGCCAAGAACATGGCAGGTGCCCATTTTGGGAAGGAATATATTCCCCTGGCTGTCAACGGGCATCTCCCCTTCAAATTCAACTGCCCCCCAGATCAGGCCGCTGATAACATCGCCGATCTGAATTCGGTACTCCGGATTGAACCAGGGTTGTTTGATATTTTTGAAGTTACCCTTAAACAAATTTTTACCGAATACCGGAATGACAGGTCCTGACAGCGCTGTCTCTTTTTCGAGGAGTTCCGGATCGTCGGTCACTGATTCGCCTATGGAAAAATCGGCAGCAAAGCATGGGGGTTGGTATAAAAACAGACCTAAAAAAAGCAGCGACAGCAATTTCTTAAAAATCATCTGGTATCCTTTACAACATATCGAAAACAGTTTGTATTTTTTAACCACTAAATACACTAAATATTTCAGAAGAAAAACAGCCTTTTCACCATGAAGGAACTGAAGGACATGTAGAAAGAACAAGGCATTATCTGATGTTCCCTTCAGGTTCTTCAGTAACTTCATGGTAAAAACAGAGATTTTTTCAACCACTGACCACACGGAATA
>CAZFXX010000262.1:0-4648 GCA_964522985.1 uncultured Desulfobacteraceae bacterium | reverse complement strand
GATAAAGTTCCTTTCGGATATATGGCCTTTCGTGGTCTGGAAAAGCTTTTTACGAATTCATCAAAGGGTAACAGAGTAATAAAATGGTCGATTTCCCGAAAATATTCAAATCCGACACGTCAGACGTGTCCGCTACCTTGCTGCCGCTGCTGCCGCTGAGAGATATCGTCGTATTTCCCCATATGGTGGCACCACTTTTTGTCGGCCGTGATAAATCCGTCAATGCCCTTGCCTATGCCATGAATAAGGACAAGCAAATTTTTCTGGCCACTCAGGAAAAGGCAAAGGTCGACGAACCGAATGAAAAAGATATCTGCATGGTCGGCACCATTGGTACGGTGCTTCAGTTGCTGCGACTGCCCGACGGTACCGTAAAGGCACTGGTAGAAGGCAAAACCCGTGCCCGGATCAAACAGTTTGTTCAAAATGAGATGTTTTTTCATGTGGATGTGGAACCGCTTGTCGAACAGGAACCGACCACGGCCGAAGCTGTGGCCCTCAGTCGAGCTATCATCAAGGGGTTTAAAGAATATGCCAAAGTAAACAAGAGCATTTCCAAAGATCTTATCAACAGCATGGAGGCCATTTCAGAACCATCAAAACTGGCAGACAGTGTAACGTCCCATTTCAATTTCGAGATCAAGGAAAAGCAGCGTCTTCTTGAAACAGCGTCCTTAAAAGACCGATTGACCCATCTGCTGCACCTTATCAAGATAGAAATTGATATTTTCAGGACCGACCAGAAGATCAAGGGCCGCGTCAAGTCTCAGATGGAAAAAACCCAGAAGCAATATTACCTGAATGAGCAGATGCGCGCCATTAAAAAAGAGATGGGCACCGAGGAAGACCCCGGCAATGAACTCCGGGAGCTAGAAAAACGGATCAAGCGCAAGCGCATGTCCCGGGAGGCGTCAAAAAAAGCCCGCCATGAATTTAAAAAACTCACGCTCATGACGCCTATGTCGGCTGAAGCCACCGTGGTCCGGAATTATATCGACTGGATGATCAGCCTGCCATGGTTTGTTCGCACTCATATCCGTAATGATATCGATGAGGCTGAAACCATACTCAACGAAGATCATTACGGGCTGGAAAAACCCAAAGAACGGATTCTCGAATACCTGGCTGTCCAGTCGCTCATTAAAAAAGTACGGGGTCCGATTCTCTGTCTGGTGGGCCCGCCGGGTGTCGGCAAGACTTCACTGGCCCATTCAGTGGCCCGGGCTACCGGTCGCAAATTTGTCAGGCTCAGCCTTGGCGGCGTCCGGGACGAGGCGGAAATCCGCGGGCATCGCCGCACTTATATCGGCGCCATGCCCGGAAAAATTATTCAGTCGCTGAAAAAATCAGAGGTAAACAATCCTGTATTCTGCCTGGACGAAGTGGACAAAATGAGCATGGATTTCCGGGGCGACCCTTCAGCGGCCCTGCTTGAAGTCCTTGATCCTGAGCAGAACTTCAGCTTTAACGACCATTATCTGGATATCGACTATGACCTGTCGGATATCATGTTCATTACCACGGCCAACACCCTGCCGGATATCCCGCTGCCGCTTCAGGACCGCATGGAAATTATCCGGTTGCCCGGGTATACTGAATATGAAAAATACAACATTGCCAGGCAGTTTCTTGTTCCCAAGCAGATCAAAATGAACGGCCTTGAAACCAGGGACATCCGGTTTTCCAAAAACGCGATCCTGACCATTACCCAGCGCTATACACGAGAGGCCGGTGTCAGAAATCTGGAACGTGAGATCTCTTCAGTATGCCGGAAGATCGCCCGCAGCGTGCTTAAAAACAAGGACCAGGCAATATTCAATATTACGGCCAAATCGATTCAGAAACATCTTGGACCGCCGCGTTTCAAAAAAAGCCGAATCGAGGAAAAAGACCAGATCGGTATCGTGACCGGCCTGGCATGGACATCTGTTGGCGGGGAACTGCTGTGTATCGAAACCCTGATTATGCCAGGCACCGGAAAACTTTTGGTGACCGGCAAACTGGGCGATGTGATGAAGGAATCAGCCCAGGCAGCCTTTAGTTACGTGCGCTCCCGCTCTGAACGGCTGATGATTAAAAGCGATTTTTATGAAAAAAAAGATATTCATATCCATATCCCCGAAGGCGCTATCCCCAAGGACGGTCCCTCGGCAGGAATATCCATGTGTACCTCCCTGGTATCGGCCCTGACCCGGCGCCCGGTTTACCGTGATATCGCCATGACCGGCGAAATTACATTACGCGGACGCGTTCTGCCTATCGGCGGATTAAAGGAAAAAATCCTGGCGGCACATTCCGGTGGTATCAAAAAAATCCTGATCCCCGAGGAAAACGAAAAAGATATCAGAGATATCCCGGGGACGATTGCCAGGGAACTGGACATCGTGACCATCAAGCATATGGACGAGGTGCTGATTCATTCACTGATCGTCAACAAAGGTGAATGTCTCTTCCGGCAAAGCGATATGACCTTTGATATCGTACCCGGCAAGGATGTGGATCAGCAAACCGCACTGCATTGATTAAAAACATCAATTAAGCTGACTTTTGGCTTGACATTGTCTTTGGAAATTGATAGCAAAGGCTTTCTTTGACGATCCTGCAAAGAAAGCTATGTCAGATTGAGGGCGGGTAGCTCAGTTGGGAGAGCATCGGCCTTACAAGCCGAGGGTCACAGGTTCAAGCCCTGTTCCGCCTACCAATCAATTTGAGAATAGAAGATAATATCCGGGGGCGTAGTTCAGATTGGTTAGAACGCCGGCCTGTCACGCCGGAGGTCGCGAGTTCGAGTCTCGTCGCTCCCGCCACTAATATTAAGGGTTTACGGTTTTACACCGTAAGCCCTTTTTTTGTTTGGGTGCATTTGAGTGAGTCACTTTTAAATTGCATTTTAACTTAAAAATTAATATAATCAGACATCTTGAAGGGATAGTCCGGCCAGACGAAAGGGCGGTTCCCGACCGTCTGTCCGCACCACACAAAAGGGTAAAATTCGCTGTACCGGCCCGGGCAGATAGACGAAACAGGCTGTTCTATTAGGGAAATGGCCTTATAGGGTGTCATCTGGATAACGTTCACACCGGGGCAATGGAAACATATAGGCGAAAAATTTTATATACCGAAATAGCCCCTATACGGTTCTTTGACAAATCTCAATCCGTAAGGTAGCCGGTTAACGTGCCTGGCTGAAACGGCGCGTAAGTTGTGGGAACCTGGCGCTGAAAAGTCAGGGGCGACACCCTGTTACGGCCGGTAGGTTTTTGCCATTTCCGAAAAAATGGCTGTCTTCGAATCCGATGGCTCTTGTTGTCTATGAGCTGAGTGTTTTGAAAGGTATGCGTAATTATGTGTAAAAAGTTATAAAAATCTTGCTTTCCCGTGAAATATACCTATATATTATAAAAAAGGTACTATTGCAGGGCTAATGCAGAAAGGTGGGAGGGCATGAACTCACAAATTGTTTTTAAAATAAGTTACGATAAGGCTGTTGAAATCATTGTCTGGCTTGCACAGAAAAAGCCGGGTATTGATATCTACCATGTGGTTAAGATTTTATTTTTCGCTGATAAAATGCACATCAATAAATACGCCCGGCCTGTGGTCGGAGATACTTATGTCAAAATGCCCTATGGTCCGATGCCGTCCGGTATTAGTGACCTGATCAAGGAAAATACTTGGTTGTCACCCGATCAATTGGCCGGTATCCGCAACGCGGTTGACATCGACAAAGAGGCGAACTACAAGTTGACGGCCAAAAGAGAACCCGATTTAACCTATTTTTCAAAAAGTGATTTGGCCTGCCTAAAAGCCGCGTTGGAAAAATACGGAGACATGGACTTCAGGGAACTGTACTGCCTTACGCACCGAGAAAAATGCTATTGCAGCACCGATGATCAAAGTAAAATCGACTACGCCCTGTTTGTCGATGATAAAAACCCGTTAAAAAACGAAATTCTGTCCGACATGGCGGAAACCTCACGCTATGTTCAGGTCTGATTATGTGCTTTATCTGTGGAGATGCCTATCTGCTCAACGTTAAATTCGCCAGACCCAAACCGAAAAATAAATTCGCTATTTGCGTATGTAAAGAAAAACCACTTTTCTTTCTGATCAGTTCAGAGCCAAGGCGAAAATTCAATGCCAATTCACAGATTAAACTCTTGCCGATCGACCTGCCGTTCCTGTCGTACCCATCATACCTGAACACATCCGAAGTGGTCACCTGTATTTTACCGCATACCTGTAGAATTATAAAAGAGTTCGGCCCTATCCCTTCAGATTTAAAACAAAAAATAAAATCAGTTGTCCATGAAAGCGAAACACTGCCGCAAAGATTTATAAACATTATTATAGAGCGACTTTAAGACAGTTATTTGTGGTTAAGCGGCTTACCTTTAATTGTCGAAATCAAACAACCTCACAATTTCGCCACCTACCAAAAAACAACCCACATGGTCATGAATAGATTGCGGATCAGAATACCCCATCAGTGTTGAAGAATGTCAAAAATGCAAATCAGTAACAAACCCGCCAAAAAATGCTGTTTCTGGTGCAACTGATATTGCACGTTACTATTCAAGAGCTTAAACAACGCCCTTAGTTCAGACCTCGTGAAAAATGGCCATTTTAAGCATGATTTTTTGGACAA
>CAZFXX010000261.1:0-4666 GCA_964522985.1 uncultured Desulfobacteraceae bacterium | reverse complement strand
AAGAGGTGGTGCTGTCTGATTTCGAACCGGACAGGGCGGAATGTCAGATCATCGCCTGTCTGCCCATAGACGAACGAAAAAGCGGCTTTGGTGCGGTTGAGCTAGGTCTTACGCCGGATGCCGCCGTGCTTGAGGCGGCCCGCTGCCTTAATTGTGATGCCAGGCGTTTTGAGGTGACGTTGTATGGCGATAACTGCAAGGATTGCAACTATTGTGCCACAGTGTGCGGGCTCGATGTTTTTGCCCCGGCCGAAGCCTTCAATGCAAAAGGGTATCGGCCCATGGAGGTCAAGCATCCGGAAAGATGTGTCGGGTGTGAGCTGTGCTATTATGCATGCCCTGATTTTGCCATTGACATTGTTGAGGCCGCTTAAATTTTTTTTGCGGTGACGGATTGATTCGCTTATTTTTTCAATATAAATACTTAAGGGGGCGTTACATATGAAACGTTATCTGGAAACCGGAAATTTTGCCATTACACAAGGGGCGATAATGGCCGGCTGCCGGCTTTTCGCGGGGTACCCGATTACTCCGGCCACGGAGATCGCCGAAGCCATGTCCGTGAATCTGCCGCTTGTCAACGGCTATTATGTCCAGACGGAAGATGAATGTGCAGCCATGCACCTGGCCATCGGCGGTGCGGTCGGCGGTCTGAAAACCATGACAGCAACATCAGGACCGGGATTTATCCTGTATGCGGATCCCTACGGCTGGGCCATCGGTTGTGAAATACCGATTGTGGTACTAAATTCGCAACGTGTCGGGCCGGTCAGCGGTATCACGGGGGCGCCGGGCCAGGGGGAATTTTATAATGCCCGCTATCCGACCCAGGGGGGCAATTATGAAACCATCGTGCTGGCGCCCAACAGCGCCCAGGAGGCCATGGCCTTGACCGTGGAAGCCTTTTATCTTTCCGAGCGCTTCAGGACACCGGTAACCGTGCTGGCAGACCAGTTAATTACCGACGGGCTGGAGGATATCAGCGTTCCGGAAACAGATGAGGAAAAGGCTGCCATGGGGTTCCGGTTCAGGGAACGAAAGGTCAACATGGGGCCGAATTTTTATCCGCCCGTGGATGACATCGATATCCCGCCGGTGGTTATGGGACGAGGGGCCAATGCCCTGTGCTCAGACTGGACCCCCACCGAAGAAGGCTATGACATTGAAACGGTGGAGGCCCATCATAAACACTCCTACCGGATGATTTACAAAATCAGAAACCACAAGGATGTGATCGAGCGTCATGAGGAATTGTATGTGGACGATGATCCAGATATTATCGTGGTGGCTTACGGCAGTACCTCCCGTACCGCAAAAACGGCAGTCAAGAAAGCCCGGGCCAACGGCCTGAAGATCGGGATGATTCGGCCGATTTCATTATGGCCGTTTCCCGATGAACTGTTTTATCGGAAAACCACCTACCTGTCTGTGGAATTCAACTATGACGGTCAGATGGTACGCGAAATTCAAAGATCGGTGCCGGCAGGGAGTAAGGTTCATTTTTTCGGGAAATGCGGTGAACTGCCCAGTGTTGTCGAGCTGCATGATGTTTTTAATAAACTCCTGAACAATGAACCCCTGAAAACTAAAGGGTGGGAAATGGAGGTATGGTAAAATGGACAGACTAACGGAAAAATTCTTAAGAGCGCGGAAAATACCGAGTACCGCCTGTTCAGGCTGCGGCCTGGGTCAGTCGCATAAGGCTGCCGTAAAGGCACTGGATGAACTTGGGTACGGTGTCGACGATGTTGTCTGGGGGACTTCCATCGGCTGCGCCGGACGTCAGACTTTTGCCACCTGGAAGGGTGATAACTTTGCCGGCACCCATGGCCGCGTGTATGCCATTGCAAGAGGGCTCAGGATTGCATTACCGCCGGAAAAGAAACTGGTTTTAACGGTGGGTGACGGGGATGCTTTCGGCATCGGTTTAAATCATCTCATGCATGCAGCTCGCAGCAATTGTGATATGACCGTGGTGGTGTGCGACAACCTGGGATACCAGTCCACCGGGGGCCAGTTCGGATGGACGACCCCCGATGGTGTTAAAACCGACAGCAGTCCCTATGGCATGTGGGAGCCCAACTGGATAAGCAAGGAGATGGACGTAATGAAAGTGCTTGAAGCGGCCGGGGCTACGTTTTTGGCCAGGCATCTCAGCATGGACGGCAGGATTCTTGTTGATTCGATTAAAAAAGCCATTAACAACAACGGATTCAGCCTTGTACACACTGTTTTCCCCTGTACAACCAATTTTGCCAAAAATGCACTGGGCTCCAGAAATGCCGTCAATATTTTTAATTGGATCAAAGCGCATGCAGCGCCTTTGGGTGAAGAAAAAGAAGATACCATCTGGCGAACCGGTATTTACCATGACGCCAGTAATTCCAGGCCTGAATTTGCAACGTCTCTTCGGGAAAAAACGGCCCAGATTCAAAGGAGGAACGAATGAAAGATCGCATTGAGATATTAGCCAGTGGGTTTGGCGGCCAGGGTGTGGTCAGGCTGGGCCAGATTGTCGGTGTTGCCGCTGTGAATCAGGGGTTGCGGGTTACCATGCTGAAAAGTCACGGAACAGAACAGCGGGGCGGATATGTCCGGACCCAGCTCGTTCTTTCAGCGGATGAAATCGACAGCCCCCTTGTGGAAAGCCCGGATTATTTTGTGGCCATGTCTTCGGCGGCCTACAAACAGTTCGGGCCCTTGATGACTGAGGGGAAAATCCTGTACGACCCGGACATGGTGACGATAGACAAAGACAAGCCGGTTGAGCAGATCCCGGTGCTGGCCCAGGCGACAGCGGTTGAAAAACTGGGGCGCCCCATCTATGCCAACACCGTTATGCTGGGCGCACTGACCGGCGCCACCGGCGGCTTTATGGAAAAGGAGAATATGCTGGCCACTATGCTGAAGATTATTCCCAAATTCAAGGAGGAGAATAAAAAGGCGTTTGAGCTGGGATACGCCATGGCAAGTGTGGGTTAGGCAGAATACCTTCTTTGGCGGAATTGGTTTTGTTTAATAACCTTTAAACTCCGGCCTTATGGAATTTTGATTAAAAGCGTGTAGAACTCACGCATAAGTACCCGTAAAACCGGAAACAGGTTTTCGGTATTTGAATTAGCTTGTTCAATGAGTGACAGTTCGGGCGGTAGTTATAAATTTTAGTGCGGGATCGCTGTTTCCGGCTTAACGCGTACCAATACGTTCAGACAGCTACCCGCATTAAATCAAAACACCATAAAGCCTGTTGCCGGTTTGCAGCTTTTTCAAATTAATGTTATTATAATAAGACTGAGCAAAGCGAAACCACAACTTTTCAATATTCACTTTTCACTTTATAAGGAAATAGCAATGTCGGATGATCATAAAATTATCAGTGAAATGGTGGCCAGGGCCCATGCCGCGCAGAAACAGATCGAGAATTATACTCAGGAACAGATCCGCGAACTCTGTTATGCCGTGGGATGGGAGGTCTACAAGGATGAAAATATTGTCGTTTGTGCCAGAACTGCCGTTGAGGAAAGCGGCATGGGGGTTTACGAGGATAAGCTGAAAAAGCACAAAAACAAGGTCATGGGGGTCTGTCGGGATGTTATGACGGCCAAAACGGTCGGGGTTATTGAACGTGATGAGGCCCGCGGCCTTACCAAGTATGCCAAGCCGGTAGGGGTTGTCGGGGCTTTGTCGCCGGTGACAAACCCTACGGCAACGCCGGCCAGCAACGGCGTCAGTATCCTGGCCGGGCGCAATGCAGTGATTTTTGCGCCGCATCCCCGTGCCAAACGGGCCTGTAAGATTGCATGTAACTTTATGCGTGAGGGACTTCGGAAGGTCGGTGCCCCCCTTGATCTGATTCAGTCCATTGAAGCGCCAAGTATCCCCGGCAGCCAGGAGCTGATGCGCCAGGTGGACCTGGTGTTGGCCACCGGCGGTGCTGCCATGGTTAACGCTGCCTATTCAAGCGGGACCCCGGCATATGGCGTCGGCGCCGGCAATCCGGTTATTATTGTGGCGGAAGATGCCGATATCCCCGATGCGGCCGAAAAAATTACCATCAGTAAAACATTTGACAATGCAACCTCGTGCAGTTCAGATACATCCATTGTCATTCACGAGAGCGTTTACGATGACCTGCTTACCCAATTTAAAAAGCAGGGGGGCTATCTGTGCAATGCTCATGAAAAAGCCAGGCTCGAGCAGTGGATGTGGGTAGAAACCGGCCAGCCCGGCAAACGCGCATTGAACTTGAAGATTGTGGCTGTATCCGCTGTAAAGATCGCCCGTGATGCCGGGTTTGATGTGCCGGATGATACCCGCATGCTCATGGTGGAGGGTGAAGAATTGGGCGTGGAGCGTTTTAGCGGTGAAAAACTGTCACCGGTTCTGGCCCTGTGGAAGTATCAGGGAAAAATCGACCAGGCCATCGAAACCGTGACAAAACTGCACGAGTATGCCGGTATGGGCCATTCCTGCGGTCTCTACTCATTTAACCCGGCGTATATCGACAAGGTGGCGTCAGATTTGAAAGTCAGCCGGGTCATGGTACGGCAGTCCCACGCGTCTTCGGCCGGCGGCAACCTGTGGAACGGCATGCCGTCCACGGTGACTTTGGGTTGCGGCACCTGGGGCGGCAATATAACCAATGAAAACATTTACTGGAAACATT
>CAZFXX010000260.1:0-4689 GCA_964522985.1 uncultured Desulfobacteraceae bacterium | reverse complement strand
CGGGAAAGGATTTGTGGAATAACAGATCTTTTATCGGTTCTGTCATGGGATTTTCTCGGGCCTTTTTAAGCAACTGGGCTTTAAGGGCGTCGAGGTCCCCGTCAACATGATTTTTGTTGAGCTCGATACAGATCACCGGGCGCTGTCTGCCCCTTGGGCCGATGCCCACCAGGGCGGAGCGGAAAACCGCCAGGTGATTGTTGAAGACCGACTCGCAGGGCACCGTAAACAGGGGGCCGTCGCTGGTTGTTACCCTGTGGCTTTTGCGTCCGCAGAACCAGTAGCGACCCTTTTTGTCCTGCCAGCCCAGGTCGCCCATGCGGTGCCGGGTATCTTTATTATCTTTGATCTTGGCCAGGGCATCATCTTTGGGCCGCCTGAAATATTGGCCCGTAACCAGATCCCCTTTTATCACAATTTCGCCGATCTCCCCCTCTTTGACAAGGAGTTCTTCCGACCAGTTTTCAATGGGGAAATCGCTGATGTTGATCAGCTTGACATCCGTATCATTGATGGGCCGGCCTATGCAGATGCCGTATCCCTTTTCACTCAATTCTCGGGTTTCCGTGAGGATTTCATGGCTGCCGATGGAGGTCACGGGCACGGCTTCGGTGGCACCATAAGGGGTATGGATCTGCGCTTTTTTACGCATCATACCGGAAAATTGTTTGATATTGGCCGGGGATACCGGGGCGCCCGCAGAGATTACCCGTTTTAAGGAGGGCAGTTTTATATTATTGGCCTGGCCATAGGCCCCTACCCGGTTTAAAAGGGCAGGGGATGCGAACATGTTGGTGACACCCTGGTTCCAGATGGCTTCAATGATCCGGGTGGGGTCCACCCGGGCCGGCTGGGTGGGGTCCATCTCGGGAATGACGGCGGTCATTCCAAGGGCCGGGTCAAACAGTGCAAAAAGGGGAAATGTGGGCAGATCGATCTCATCGGGCGTTATATCAAAATGGGACTTGATCTGTCGTATCTGGGCGTCAAAGACACCATGGGTGTAAACAACCCCTTTGGCCGGTCCGGTGCTGCCGGTGGTAAACAAAATAGCAGCGGTTTCATCCCGGCCGGTACGGGCAGCTACATAGGGTTTTTTTTGATCTTTTTGCAAATCCTGCAACGTATGTCCGCCCCAGAACCAGCGCTTTCCCACCGTTACCCAGATCTTGACGCTATCAAAATATTTTGGACAGAGCTTGCGCAGCACGTGGGCCTTGGGGATGCCGATAAAAGCCGCGGGACGACCCTCCTGCAGACAGCCGAGCATCCGGCGGATTCCCATGCCCGGATCCACCATTACCGGCACGGCACCGGTCTTGAACAGGGCAAAGGTGAGGGCAAAAAAATTCAGGCTTGGTTTTACCATCAGGATGGTCCGCATTCCCCGGCGGATGCCGATGCTTTCAAGGCCTGCGGCAATATTGTCCGATTCTCTGTCAAGCTGCAGAAAGGTGTAATGGGAATAAGTCACCCGTCCGGCAGGATCACGGCCCATCGGAAAGACCACGGCGCGCTTGTATGGCTGGGTTGCCGTTATTTTTTTAAGATAGCGGGAAATATTGATATAATCCCCGTTTGCATTGTCAGCGTCAGGGATATGTTGGATGTTGTCCATGAAATTTGTCCGTTTAATCAATAAATTGTCGCACTCGATGGATAATTTTTCCCGGTATGTCTTCCAGCAGGTAGTGGCCGGCATCATCAAAAAGATAAGCCACGGCTTCTGGGAAACGACGGCGCCATTCCCCGTAGTAATCCAGATCAAATACAACGTCGTGCCGGCCCCATAAAATCAGCATGGGAAAGGGGACCAGACAATGAAGATTATCGTCCACATGCTTGATAAGGCCATAGCTCGGATCAGTCTCATAAAGGGGGATATCCTGCACAAATTTTAAGGTGGCCATCCGATTGTGCCAGGTGTTGTATGGGGCGATAAGGCCTTTCTTAACATCACGGGAAAGTTTTTTCAAGGGCGCCATATACAGGGCTGCCCGTGCAAAAAGGTTACCCCCAAGGACTGCCGGAACTGCAAAGGGGGCTATCTGGCGGATTATTTTCAGTCGTCGCGGTATCTGCTTGCGGCCCGGCGGAAGAAATCCGGAAGTGTTGGTGATAATCAACCGGTCGATCATTTGCAGGTGATCCAGCGCCCATGCCGCGCCGATCATGCCGCCCCAGTCATGAACCAGCAGTGTTATTTTTTCCCGAATATTCAGATGCGTCATCAGGGCGGAAAGGTCACTGACCCTTGTTTCGAGCCTGTAGTCATAGTCGGCAATATCCGGTTTATCGGAAAGCCCGCATCCCATATGGTCCGGCACTATGACCCGGTAGTTCGGAGCCAGGGCCGTTATCAGGTTGCGAAAGTAAAAGGACCAGGTGGGATTGCCGTGAAGCATGAGTATGGGTGGGCCGCTGCCTTCATCCAGATAATGGTATCTATGTCCGTTTATGGGAAAAAAATTAGATCGGAAGGGATACAGATGCCGGAAAGAAGTGATATCACAGTTCATTTTACCAGCCCACCCCGAGCATCAGGCAATTCAAGCCGCTGCCGATGCCCAAGAAACCGACCTGGTCGCCTTTTTTAAGAAACTCCCGTTTTTCGGCAATGGCAGCGGTTATAATCAACGACACGGTACCGATATTGCCCAGATGTCGAAAAGTTGAAAAATCCTTTGAATCCGGGATGTTAATGGCATTTAGAATGGTTTTTCTGTGGGTGGCGCCCACCTGGTGACAGATGATTTTGTCCGGCTTGTCATCGGGCCATGCCAGTTCCCGGCGCAGGGCATTGAAGGTTTCAAGGCCCAGGGCAACCCCGTTTTGCAGGACTCCCACGGAATCGGTATGCATCACGTGTCGGGCGCTGGCAGGTATGCCTGTGTCCGGCCCCCAGGTGCAGAGACGGTGATGGCGCACGGCGTTTTTTACAACGCCGCCTAAAAGCCGGTGGGCATTATTGGAAAAGGTGCCGTCCGTTAAAATAACAGCGGCTGCACCTGATCCGCCGGTCAATGTTGCTACAGTTTGTTTGAAAAGGGACATATCCCGGGTTTTGAGCAGGTTGTCGATGGTCGTATCCACAATCTGGCGGCAGGATTCACAGGCAACGATCAGGCCGGTTCGTATCTGGCCAAGGGCGATGGCATTGGCTACCTGGAGCATGCCGCTCAAGATGCCGATACAGGCATTCGAGATATCATAGACCTGGGCGGCAGAACCTATGCCCAGACCGTCAGCCACGGCACAGGCCGTCGCCGGTTCCAGGTTTTCCCGGCAGACTCCGCCGTAAACCAGCATGCTGATCTCTTCCGGATCAATACCGGCGGCATCCAGGGCTTTTTCCCCGGCGGATACGGCGCCATGGGAAAGCTTGAAATCCGCATCCCAGTACCGGCTTTCACGGATACCGGTAATAGCTTCCAGTTGACCTTTTTGAAAATGCAGTGTTTTGTAAACCGGCTCCAGCCGCTTTTCAATATCCGCTGCAGTTACCACGTTCGGGGCCAGTTCATAGCCTATGGATTCGATAAAAACATTTTTATAAAGCATGGTTCATCAACCTTTTTCTATCATTCTAATCCCGAATTTGTCCATCTTATAGATGCATAGCCCGTCTATTTTTAAAAGGCCGTCTGCCAGTATCATGGGCGCAGGTGTCTCCTTAACCTGGGTGATGCAGGCTTCCACCTGGATGAGTGAACTGCCGGGCAGGATTTGACCGCGATAGGTCCATTCGTGGGCCGTCCCGGTAACCAGGGAGAACTCATGGGTATCAGCCAGAAGGGGCCATCGTTTCAACGCCGCATATTTAAGGAGCTGGATAAAAGATTCCAGGCCCAGTGATCCCGGGCAGACCGGGTCCTGGAAAAAGTGGGCCTTAAAAAACCATTCTGACGGATTCACCTGTTTACTGCCGTAAATAAACCCCAGCTTGTTCGGGCCACCCTTTGGGGCATACCCATCGATGGTGTCGATCATGCTCAGTGCCCGGGCCGGCATGGCAGCCCCTGAAACCGGCGTAGTGTCCGGGTCTCCGGGAAAAAACGGAGCTGTCCGCGGCAGGGTTTCGGGGGCAAAAGCATTTATCTCTTTCTTGTCAGGCCAGGTTGGATTTAGGGCTGTGATGCCCTTTTGTTGTGTCAGGTTCTGATCCGTAAAAAAGCCGAAATTGGTATTGCCCGCGTAAACCATCTCTCCGGCCTGTATGATTTCAAAATCGAAATCTTCAATAAGCATGTCACCCGTATGGGAAACCTTGGTCAACCGGGTGCGCATGGAGATGACCCCGGATTGGGGCAGGATGTCGCGGTATATGGTGGCACGGCCCCCCAGGTTTCTAAAGTGCAGGTCTTTGTCACTTTTCAGGGCCGAGCCCATATAGGCCGCACTCCAGCCGCAGGGCTGCAGGGCGATTTCGTTGAGAATGCAAAGGGGCATGGCCCTGCCGCGGTCGGCCGTAAAATACCAGTCCGACGGTTTGACGTCGCACTGGGTTTCTATCCAGACCCCGGTTGTCAGTACCCAGGGCGGTGCATCTGCTTTTGTGACCCGGTGGATGAAAAGATAGGGGTCACCCGGCAGCCTGGCAATAAACCGGTCCCGGTCAAAGGGCTGATAGGCCCTTCCAAAGGCGAGTGACGGTTTGCCCACGGCAAACTCCAGCATATGGTTTTTATC
>CAZFXX010000259.1:0-4739 GCA_964522985.1 uncultured Desulfobacteraceae bacterium | reverse complement strand
ATCCGCCAGGTTGAAACAAAGGAAAGCTGGGTTGCCATAATGGCCGTATTGCGATAACGCTTCCGTAAGGCGAAACGGTTCCGGGGGCACTTAAAATTGCGAATTGTCTTTTGCGCGACCCCTTACGACCAGGGAAAAAAGACTACACCTGAACATTAAATTACGGTGCCTTTGCACGGGGCCTGTTTTTGCCCATGCCGTTGCTTTAAGGTCACCTCTGGATATGGTTTAACCGAGGTGTTCCGCCCGTGTTAAACGCCATCGCGCCTCTGATTCAAAAAAATGCTTGACCACGGTTTCATACTGGTGTGCTGTTTTTGTTTTGAAGATTTTTTTCTGAATTTTGCGGCTGTCTTCAAAGGATAAGGCAAAGTATTTCCAAAACCCTTTCATCCTTTCGACAAGGTGTGACGGGCCCTGAAATATTTTAAGATATCCGCCATACAGGTCGTCGTGAAAACAGTGCATGATTTCGATTTTATTTTCAAAGGGATCTTTGCCGGTTTTGATTACAGCCGGAAGAAACGGATTGGCAATTACCCCCCGCCCGATCATCCAGTTTTTTATACCCGTAAAGCGGTCAGACAGCTGTATGAAATCATCCAGTGTGGTTATGTCCCCATTGTATGTAACCGTATGCTTTGACAGGCCCAGGCATTTTTCAAAAGTGTCCAGATCAATAGCGCCTTCATACATCTGAACACCGATACGCGGATGGATAACCAGTTCCTTCAGGGGATAGCGGTTCAATATGGGGAGAAGCCGGAATATTTCGTCGGCATTTTTTCGTCCCAGACGGAGCTTGATGGACAATGCATTGGGTATGGCCGGAATGGTTGCCGCTAGAAATTCTTCGATTTTATCGGGAAAAGGAAGCAGGCCCGACCCCCGGCCCTTTTTAGCGACCATGGGGAAAGGACAGCCCAGGTTCCAGTTGACGGCGGTATAGCCCAGGTCAAACAAGTGACGGGCCAGAAAGGAAAAATCCCCCGGTGATTTACTTAAAATCTGGGGTACAAGGGGTATCCCCCTGTTATTCTCCGGCACAAGATCCCTGATTTGTGATGGTTTGATGCGATGGCCTTTCAATGTCGGGACAAAGGGGGCCATGGCACCGTCGAGCCCTTTGAAATATTTTAAAAATGTGTTTCTGAAGACAGCGTCGGTATACCCCCGCATGGGTGCCAGATAAAGCTTATGTGCCATATTTTTTTACCTTTTGGCAATTCATGAGGACAATAAAGTAAATATATTCAGACCCCGTTACGATTGAGGGGGCTTTCAAAGAGCTTAAACGAAATATTGGCAGCGCGGAAACACAGACCGACGCCCTCTACTAATGCCTTCTGGGTACTGTGTTTAGGGTCCTCTGCTTACTTGACAAAAAGCATCTCCTGGTAAGTGGGCAGTGCCCAGTGGTCATCGGCGACCACCGCCTCGAGTTTGTCGGCATATTCACGCACCGCCTCCATGGCCGGAAGGATTTTATGGCAGCAGAACTCTGCCTGGGATTGCAGCTCCTCCTGCCTTTGGACGATAAGCGCCTTGAGTGCCGCGTTGGCGATCTTCAGCCCCTTTGCCAGTCCGGTTACCTCTTCAAGGGCGCCGGTGTCCGGTTTTATGCCTGCTTTTGCAAGTTTGATACAGTTGTCGGCAAGCTCACTCTGGTAGCGTATGGCCGAAGGGGCGATGATGGTATCCGCCATTTTCACAACGAGCCTGGCTTCAACGGCAATTTTTTTGACATACTGCTCGGTGTGGATTTCATACCGGCTTCTTGTTTCCGATGAGGTGAGCACCTTGTGCCGTTCGTAAAGGGCAATGGTCTCTTTTTCAATCAATACCGGCAGGGCCTCGGCAGACGTCTTGAGGTTGGGAAGACCGCGTTTTTTCGCCTCCACCTGCCACTGTTCGGAGTATCCGTCACCGTTGAAAATTACTGCCTTGTGTTCTTTGTAGACCGACTTCAACAGCTTTTGGACAGCGCTGTTAAATTTTTCCGGAGCACCCGCGGTGGCTTCTTCCAGCTGTGTGGCAAGATCGTCGATGGCATCTGCAACGATGGTGCTGATGGCTGTTAGGGCCACCGCCACGGCCTGATCCGAGCCCACCGCACGGAATTCGAATCGGTTTCCGGTGAAGGCAAACGGGCTGGTCCTGTTTCTGTCAACGGAATCCTTTGGCAGCGGCGGGATCACGTCAACGCCGATATTCAATTTTTCTTTCGGACTTGCTGCGGTTGCCGGTGTCCCGTTGGAGATCTGCTCAAAGACCCTGGTAAGCCCTTCCCCGAGAAAGATGGACATGATGGCCGGAGGTGCCTCGTTGCCGCCGAGGCGATGGTCATTGCCGGCAGTGGCAACAATCGCTCTCAGGAGCTTTGCGTTTTTGTGCACGGCTTGGATGATGGCGGCACAGAAAACAAGAAACTGGGCGTTGTCCTGGGGGGTGTCGCCCGGGTCCAGCAGGTTGCCCTGGCTTGCGTTGCCAAATGAGTAATTGACGTGTTTGCCGGATCCATTGATGCCGGCAAAAGGCTTTTCATGCAGCAGGCACTCCATGCCGTATTTTTTTGCCATTTTTTTCAGAGTAACCATTACCAGTTGCTGATGGTCGGTGGCGATGTTGGCCGATTCAAATACCGGAGCCAGTTCAAACTGGCCCGGTGCCACTTCATTGTGACGGGTTTTGGCAGGAATTCCGAGCTTGAACAGTTCCCGTTCAACTTCGAACATGAATGCGAGCACGCGTTCCTGGATCGCCCCGAAATAGTGATCGCCGAACTCCTGTCCTTTGGGCGGGGGGGCCCCAAAGAGGGTGCGGCCGGTCATGACAAGGTCGGGACGGAGATTGTAGAAATTGTTGTCCACAAGAAAGTATTCCTGCTCGGCCCCACAGTTTACCGCGATCATTTGCTCGGAATGGTCCCCGAAAAGCTTCAAGATTCGCTGGGTTTGTCTGTTTAAGGCCTGTGCCGCTCGCAATACCGGTGTTTTCTTGTCCAGAGCCTCGCCGGTATAGGAGACGAAAACTGTGGGAATGCACAGGGTTTTTCCGTTGGGGTTTTCCATGATGTAGGCGGGACTGGTGACATCCCAGGCCGTATATCCCCGGGCTTCAAAAGTCTGGCGGAGTCCTCCGTTGGGAAGGCTTGATGCGTCGGGTTCACCCTTGATCAAGGCTGATCCGGTAAAGTCGAGGATGGCACCGCCCTTACCATCCGGGGATAGAAAGCTGTCGTGCCGTTCGGCGGTCAATCCGGTCAGCGGATAGAACACGTGTGCAAAATGTGACGCACCCTTTTCCCGTGCCCAGTCCTGCATTGCCGCGGCAACGGCATCCGCGATATTGATGTTGATAAGAAATCCTGTCTCGATTGTTTTTTTCATCGACGTGAACGTCTCTTCCGGAAGCAGCTTCTGCATCTCCTGCATGCTGAAGACGTTGACGCCAAAGAGTTCGTCGGAGGGTTTTTCGACGAATTTCGTCGATTTTTCAATCGGTCCGTAGTTGTTGATTGCTGCGATGGCAGTTAAGCGCGATTTGCTTCCACTCATTTTTTTCAATCTCCTTTTTGATATTGTCAACACCGGTAAAGCCGGAGGTCAATTACATTGAAACGATAATAGTTTTTGTATAGCAATATGCATGCCATGCGTTTAAAATATATGTAATATATTGAAAATAAAGTAAAAAATTGTTTTTCGGGTCAAATATTACGAGGTACAAGATTACAAAAATGTAAAAACTGATTACATTCTTGTATTGTGAGATGAATAAAATTCTCACCCGGTATCCCTATAATAATTGCCACTTTTTACAGGGTATTTGTCATTTATGTCAATAGCCGACTGGTGGTTTTTGGCTATTTCCCATTGGCGGAGCGGGTGATGACCTGGAAATCTGAAGTGTATCAGCGCAGATTGCAATGGCTCAGATTTTGTTTTACAAGTGTATTCTTTTATGAGATATTCCAAGCATCCGGCGTATTTGAGCCTCTGATTCGGTTTTGTGCATAGTTTGGCCGGGTATTTGGTTTTGGTGTCATCCACCTCACAGACCGGATCCCCATACGGTATTTTTTTTAAAATTTGATTTGCGCTTCCCCTTGGATCTTTTATTTTTCTGTTGGTATGAACATTGCGTCTAATATTGCATTCGATTCGGATAGCCGGAGATCAAGTCATTTTTCTAATATGAAAATTCGGTTCCTCTAATCTGTAATTTTTTACTGAAAGCAGCATGCTGCGGCTGATCGGCATCAACCATTGAATATGAGGTATAGTTTATGAAACGTAATTTACATGCAGGTAAGCATCTCAACGGGGGGCTGAGTCTGAATATCCTCACCGATGACGAGGTCAATGAGATTCATCTCGGGACCCTGGAAATTCTTGAGACCACCGGGCTCTTTATTGAAGGAAAAGAAGCCCTGGATTGTTTTGAAAAAAGCGGGGCCATGGTGGATCGAGATAAAAAAATTGTCAAGATCCCCCAGTTTATCGTCGAGGATGCCATCCGGTCGGCCCCTTCGAAGGTAATTCTTTACGGCCGTGATCCCAGGCACGACATCGTTCTGGAGGGCAACCGGGTCCACTTTACAAACTTTAGCCAAGGGATAATGATCAACGACCCTTATACCGGTGAATACCGGGAACCGGTCAAACAGGATCTTGTCAACAGTGCAAAGGTGATCGATTATCTGGATGAGGTGGATTTTTGCGAAAAGGCCTTAGGTG
>CAZFXX010000258.1:0-4750 GCA_964522985.1 uncultured Desulfobacteraceae bacterium | reverse complement strand
CCATTCATGCCCATTAAGGAGTCTGACCAATTCGTCTTTTGTCATAATCAAGATACTCCTGGGAAAAATTGTGTTTGGTCACAATGTCGGAGTTTTTGGTATGGTATTCCACGACGTCACATAATTATCCGGCTGAGTGCGAAAAATTTCATTCACCTTGTCGATGATAATTTCATCTCTTAACTTTTTGTAATTCTTCTTTTTTTCCCACTCCCGCAAGGGCATGGGTCATTTCTACCGATTTTTTTCTCCCTCATCTGATTTGATCCTCTGTTTATTATCTCAATTCCGACAAATAAAATTTCTGCGCCGGCAGTAATTTGTAACCATTCGTAAAATTTAAGCCTGTTCTTAACACAGGATTATTTTTGATACACTTTCATGCAACATATTGAAATTTTACAATCTAAATTAATAGGTGAAATCAGGCGGATAGTCAAGATGATAGTAATCTATCTGAATGCGGCGAAATATGAGTTTTGAGTAGTGAAGAATAAACCGGCTCAAATAGATTACGATTATAAAAATGCGGGCGTTCATCCGTCAAAGGCTGTAAAGCAGTTGAATCTCCTCGGCCCAGATGGCACTGTCCGGCGTTTCCAGTATCAAAGGGATATTATCAAACCTTGAATTATTCATGATAAAGCGGAATGCCTCGATGCCCAGATACCCTTTGCCTATGGACGCATGGCGGTCCACCCGGGAGCCCATATTTTTTTTTGGAATCATTCAAATGCATGGCCTTCAGGTATTTGATGCCGACGATTTTGTCAAAGTTCTGCATCACCTTTTCAAAACCGTCAGGGGTTCTGATGTCGTAGCCGGCGGCAAAGGTATGGCAGGTATTCAGGCAGACGCCGACCCTGTCCGGATTTTTTACATTGGCAATGATGGCGGCCAGGTGTTCAAAGGCAAACCCCATATTACTCCCCTGGCCCGCGGTGTTTTCAATAACGGCGCACACGCCACTGGTTTTGGCAAGGGCCAGATTGATGGAGTCGGCGATCCTGGACAGACACTTTTTTTCGTCGATCTTGCCCAGATGGCTGCCCGGATGAAAATTAAGATATTTAAGACCCAATTGCTCACAGCGCTGCATTTCATCGATAAAGGCGGCCCTGGATTTGGCAAGGCCAGGGTCCTCGGGATGCCCCAGGTTGATCAGATAGCTGTCATGGGGCAGGATATGGTCTGCCGTATATCCCGCTGCCGTGCAGTTTTTTTTAAACTGCCCGATGGATTCAGAGGTCAGGGGGCTGGACTGCCAGCGTCGCTGGTTTTTCGTAAACAGGGCAAATGCCCTGGCATCGATCTTCGCTGCATTCAACGGCGTATTTTCCACGCCGCCGCTTGCACTGACATGGGCGCCCACATATTTCATGCGTACTCCTTTTTTATCATGCCTGGTGAACAGGAAGAACCAGCTGTTTGGGTTGTCTCCCTGAAAGTCAATAAAAATTTAAACGCCGGCCGCGGTTCGATCTGATGCAACCCGTCTTTTTCCTTTACGCCTTTTGATTCAGCCGCTGGTATATTTTCCGGTTGGCTTTGTAGATGTTTAAAAATTCGCGATAAAGTTCGTCATAGATCTTTCGGTTTTCAGGCATGGGCGTATAGGTGGCTGCGATTTTTACGCAATCGGAAATGTCATCAAATTTCATATAACCCAGCGCAACCGAAGCCAGAAAAGCAGCACCCCTGAAATTGGCCTGAATCGGATCTTTCACCTGCAGGATCGTCCGGTTAAATACATCGGCGTGAATCTGGCACCATACATTGGAATTGGCCCCGCCGCCGATCATGCGGATGGTTTCCATGGGACGCTTGATAAATTTTTCCACATAGGTCAAAAGCCATCTTGAATTGAATGCCACGCCCTCGAATACGGCTCTGATGAGATGTTCCCGGGTGCTTCTCAGGGACTGGTTGAAAAATCCGGAGCGAACCGAGTGATTATCCACAGGGGTGCGTTCGCCGTAGAGCCAGGGGGTAAAAATAACCTTATCGCTTCCGGCGGGGGTTTTTTCGACAATTTGATCAAATATTTTATAAACATCGGGCCGCTTTGTTTCCACCGGCAGGGCATCTTTGTGATAGAGAATATTATCCCTTAAAAAGGTCAGGCAGGCCCCGGCGGTTTCCTGCTCGTTGGCGATAAAGTAACGATTCGGAATGGCCGACGGCAGGGATGCCATATTGTGAAAAAGATCGGTTTTTTTAAACGGCACATGACAGGTGAGCCAGGAGGAGGTGCCGATGTACAGGTGGCCTTCAAAGTCTTTTACCGCCCCCGAGCCGATGGCGGCGCACGGCACATCCGGAGTTCCGCCGATGACTTTGACATTCCGATGCAGACCGAGCTGATCCGCGACTCCAGGCCGGATAGGCCCCAGAATATCCACGGCCCGTATGAGGTCGGGTAGTTTTTCCCGGGAAAGCCCGGCCATGGAAATGAGCCGGTTATCGTACTTGACCGCTGAAATATCGCGGTTGTCGGTTACCCAGTGCAGGGCCACGGAATCATAGGAAGCGGCGAATTTTCCGGTAAAACGCAGGTTGATATAATCCTTGGGTTCGAGAAATTTATGGGTTCGGGCATAAATGTCGGGAAATTCATTTTTAATATAAAGGATATGGGCCAGCGGATCCTTGCCCGCATGACCTGGTGCGCCGCCGGTCAGCTTTATCCATTTGAGCATTTTGCGGATTTCATAGCCCTCTATTTTGATGCGTCCATCCGTGATTTCCTTAATATACTGACTTCCCCTCGAGTCCATCCATATGATCGAATTCATCAAGTGACGGCCGGCAGCATCCACAGCCACTGTCCCTGACCATTGGGTCGAGCAGGAGACCGCCACGATATCGTCACGGGGTACCAGATTTTTCCCAAGAACCTTGCCCGCGGTATTTATGACGGCGTCCCACCACTGGGCCGGGTCCTGTTCGGCGCCGCCATTGGGAAAAAGAAGCAGCCGGGTCTTCTCGAATTCATAATCGACGACTTCACCCCGGGTGGAAACCAGTGCCGATTTGGGCCCGGATGTGCCCAGATCCACCGCCAGAATATATTTTTTCGTTTTGGCCGGCATACATCCTCCCTTTTTAATGATTGAATGCATAATTCATTTTATCCTTGCATCCGGAGTCATCTTACTTGTACGCAGGGCTTTGTTACTCAGGGCATAGAAACCGGTCAGCAGATAGAGAATACCGCCGGTGACGAATATTGTACGGATGGACGTAAAATCAGAGAGCCAGGCAAAGAAAATGCCGGCAAACATAAACACTGCATTTCGTAACATGTCCCGCGTCGCATAAATCCGCCCCAATTGTTCTCCTTTAACCGTGCCCTGAAGCAGCGAATCCTGCGCCACATCCCGCATGGCAAACGGTGGGCCAAACACAAAGCCCAGTGCCACCGCCATCCATACGGTCCGGCTGCCGGCATAGGCAAGTGTCAGTAAGCCGGTAGCAAAAGCATTGACCACAATAATACGGCCAGGGTAACGGTTCAGCCAGTCACTGATGGCCAGTGCCCCCAGGGAGCCTATGATCATACCCATAAAATAACTCGTCACCTGGTAGCCCCAGTCGGATGCATCCCCATGCAACGCTTTGGTGGTAAAGGCCAGCATCAAGGCCCCGGTCCAGACACCGTGGGGCAAATGTTCTATCGTTTCCATGACTGTCAATGATCTGGCAATGGGATGATGACGCAAATAATTCCAGCCCGATATCAACGATTTCCAAAAAGATTCCCTTTCACCGGAAGCCACTGCTTCCTGAGATTTCGGTTCTACTATGAGCATTGCTGTGAGAGTGGCCATTGCAAATAAAATGACCACGCCCAAAGCAATCCGGCGTAACGCTACGGCTAAAATAAGCCAGCCGCCAAGCGTATAAGAGACGGCCATCATGATTTGACTGGACGCCAGGATAAAGCTGTTGGCGCTGACCAATTGTGTATACGGGACCAGCGAGGGAATAAGAGACAACCGGGCGGGTCGGTGGAAAACATCAGCGGCAGAAAGACCGGCCAAAATGAGATAAATACCGATAACCGGCACTTTCCCATCCTGCTGTAAAAAACAGATCGCAATCCCAACCAGCACCAATTGGATTAAATTCATACAGATGAGCATATTTTTGCGGGGAAAGCGATCCACCAGTACGCCGGCAACGGGGCCCAGCAAAAAGGCCGGCATGGTTCGTGCCACCATCGTACCGGCTGCCTGCAAAGTGGATTCCGTCTGTTCAAAAATCGCCACCAGAATTGTGACCGAAAACAGTTCAACAGCAAAAGTTGTGGCGATATTGACAAACCAGAGAAATAAAAAATGTCGATTGCGTAACATGAATAAAATAACGGCCCTTTCTTGACCTTGAACAAAATTGAACATTTTGAAACCGACGCTTCCTTACTTAAGGACTAAACGGGATGCAATTTCAAATAAATTTGCATCGTCTTAATCGGCGTATATGTTTATTAATACGTTTAATCATGTCTTTGGGCAATTCATAATGTAAACGATGGGCCACACTTTAAATTTCAGTATTTACTTGAGTTTTCGAAAAAAAGTTATAGACATTCGCGATAACATATGAGATAATAAATTGGTATACTATAATATAGTTATCAATTTCAATAGGTTGAATAAAACTATGAAGATACCATGTGCCAATCGACTCCCTTTTATCGTTTCTGGTTTGTCATTTCTTCAGCCAGCCCTCACAGATATTCAGTTTT
>CAZFXX010000257.1:0-4755 GCA_964522985.1 uncultured Desulfobacteraceae bacterium | reverse complement strand
AAATAATTTGCTTAAAATACCCATAATTACTCCCACAAATGATGGTGATAAAAAAATACACCAATAGCAAAAAAAAGAACATAAGAAATATTCTCCCTGCAAGTCAAGCAAAAACGGCACAAATCCGGATTCACCCGTGGATATGGCTTTTTTCATCTTCAACCCTGACAATCCAGCAAAAACCATTTTCAAATGGTGTTATAACTGCGTATCATGCTATCATGTGTGAAAATAAACTGTCGGCAAATTTTCGGGTTTACACCGGAGCCTATTCCAGATAATTATTTATATCCATCCGGAAACAAGGATTTTGTTCAAGAACAAGGCATGGAAAAAACATAACCGCGGGCTGAAGATTTGCCTCTAAATTAAAGGAAACTCAACCAATGAGCGATTCAACCGAACTTATCAGATCGAACAATTATTATGATAAGATTAATGATAAATCCCTAAAAACAATCAATCCTCCTGTATACAGGGGGTCAACTGTTTTGTTTGAAAATTACGATGATCTGGTCCAGGCAAATTCAGGAAAATATAAAGGAATTTCCTATGGAACCGATCGGCTACCCACCCAGAGAGCTTTTGAGGAGGCCCTGGGCAAACTTGAGGGCGGTTACCTCACCAGAACTTTTCAGTCAGGATTAAACGCCATTATAATGACCTTGCTCGCATTTACGAAAAGTGGCGAGCATATTCTTATGTGTGAAAACGTTTACGGACCCACCGCACGTTTTTGCAATACAATTCTTTCCAGATACAATGTTGACGTCTCCTTTGTTCACCCTGCCGCAGGTGCTGATATCGCAGAGCACATCAGGGATAATACAACACTGATATTTCTTGAATCGCCCGGGTCAAACACATTTGAGATTCAGGACATACCGGCGGTTACTGCGATTGCCCGTGGACAAAACATTGTTACCGTGCTCGACAATACATGGGCCACCCCGCTCTATCTGAAACCCTTTGCATTGGGCGTTGACGTATCCATTCAATCGGTCACAAAATATATTTCCGGTCATTCCGACGTACTACTGGGCGCTGTTACGGTAAATAAAAATCGTTCAAAGCAATTTGATGATTTTTATACGGTGATGGGGCTTTTTGCGTCACCCAATGACTGTTATCTAGCCTTACGGGGCCTCAGGACATTGGAGATACGCCTGAAGCAGCATGAAAAATCTGCGCTGCGTCTTGCCCGATGGCTTGAAACCGTCAATTTGGTCAAACATGTAATTCACCCGGCATTGGCCACACATCCCCAGCACCCTGTCTGGAAGAGAGACTTTACCGGTTCTTCAGGTCTTTTTGCCTTTATATTTAAAGAAAACTATCCGGAAGAAAAAATCGCCTCTTTTATAAACGCGCTTGATTTATTTGGAATTGGTTATAGCTGGGGAGGATTTAAAAGCCTTATTACGGCCGGAAAATACAATCGGTCTGCCAAATCCGAATATTCCGGTAAAACTGTCATACGCCTGAATATCGGCCTGGAAGATAGTGATGATATCATGATAGATCTCGAAAAAGGATTTAAGGCACTGAAATAGATCTGCATCTGACGCTTATCCTCATGTTGTCACCTATCGGGTTATACGTGTGAATGAGCCCTGCGGGGTGCTTGATAAGACCCATTGCAGAATATGAATGCGATGAGCCATAAAAAGGTTGTCAAAGGCCGGGTCTTTAGTATACTTAGGCGGTGTTTATCTATAAATAAGGATTTATATATTCCCATGACCTTGCAAATACAGTTATCCTCCAAATACCATGTTTACCATTCAAAAAACTGGGAAAATATGGGACTTTTCAGTTTCCCGATCCCTGCAACAAGGCCATTAAAACCGGTAGATGGGACCTGATGATATGCCCCTTGGAAATTAAGTACGATATATCTGCCGGAAAAAGGAGCTCGGCCAATGAAAAAAAAGACCCGGATACTTATACCGTTATCTATTTTATTGATTGCGTTATTTACAATTATCACCTGTGCGCCGTCCAAAAAACCCCTGGCGCCGCAGCACTCACCCGTTGTTTTTTCAAAAAACGCCGAAGAGATTCGTATTGAAGAGATGCATGCCCGTGTATTCAAACAACTGGGCGGTTATAAGGGACCTGAAGCCTGCTATGCCTGCCACCAAAAAGAGTACGAAGAGGTGAGTAAAAGCTATCACGTTCACCAGGGCCGAATTACGAAAGATGGAAAAATCGCCCATGACCCGAAAGACGCCGTTGATATGGGAATGTACAACCGATGGTATTCTCTGTCCAACACCGACAGGGTCAAAACACCGGAAACCCAGTGGCGGTTGATGGAAGCCGTGTATTGCGCCCAATGCCACCCCGGCGGCGGTGTTTTAAAACCGCTTGGCATGGATGTGGACTGTCTGATCTGCCATCAGCAAACCGGTTACAAGGGGGGAAAGGGACTTGGGAAAGCCCCGGCCGGCATGGACAGTGAAGGGCTGATCATTCAGAGCAATGGTGCCAGAATGGCCGAACTGATGATGGCCGGCGCCGATGCCGGTGGCGATCTGGGAAAGCTGGACCTCTCTCATATATCCGCCAAGGCCATGGACGGTGTCGAATTACGGGTGGGAAAGCCAACCCCGGACAACTGCAATTTCTGCCACTGGAAATCAGACAGCAAACGCGGCACCCACTACGGGCTGTTTAAAGGTGCTTCCACGGATGTTCATTTTTCGGAAGGAATGAGCTGCCAGGAATGCCATGTGACGGAAAAACACCAGATCGGTAAAGGAAAAATCGTCGACAATGCAGGGTCCCCGGAACTCAGGGACACCATGCAATCGTGCACCGACTGCCATGGAGAAGAACCCCATGAGGGAGAGAATGCCGACGATCTGAACATGCATATGGAAAAAATCGCCTGCGAAACCTGCCATATACCGAAAACATCGCCGGGCACGGTCAAGGTCAACTGGCTCCTCGGTATGGACATGCCCAAAATGATGAAGTTGTATCACTGGATGATGCCCGTTGCAAAAATACTGGGCATGGCCGACCCGGAAAAAATGAATAAGCAGATGGACAATATGATCGGTTGTTATAAAACGAAAAATCTTTCCGGATTCAAACCGGTTTATACCTGGTATAACCGTGAAACGATCTGCACGGAGATTCCGCATCCCTCCGGCAGTATCAATGACCCGAATAGCCGCATTACGCCTTTTAATGTCATCACGATCTCATTGTTTGACGATGGCACCACGCCCGAGGTCGTGGAAAATCCGGATGGCCCAGCCACCGGGTATCCGGTTCCCAGAACATTTGTGGCACGCGCCGGCGGAAAAGGCAAAAAAAACACTACGCTTGCGCAGATGCGCGTCTGGGATAACGGCCGGTACAAGTCTGCAATTATCAGGAAAACCCCCCAGTATTTCAATCTGTATCACAGTATCGCCCCGGCAGCGGAAGCCTTAAAGTGCAACGACTGTCATACGAAAGATCAGGGGCGGCTTGATTTTGGTTCACTTGGATATGACGCAGATGCGGTTGAAGAGTTGATCATGGAACGATAATCGTCATTTTTGTCTGAAAAAAAGTTTGGTACACATATGCATCAGCTGCCGGCTATGCCAGCCGGTCAGCTCTTACCCGGTGTCCGTCCTCAAAGTACCTATGGTGGATGGGTGCTTAACCGTTAGCCAAAAGGAGTCTCTCATGGCTGTTCAAGTATTGATCAAAAGAAAATTTATCAAGGAAAAAGCAGCAATTATCGCCTCGCTCATGGTAAAACTGCGATCTGGTGCCCGGGCCCAGCCAGGTTATATATCCAGCGAGTCGCTGCAATGCATTAACCCGCCCTGTGACGATGAATATCTGGTCAGATCCACCTGGCAATCCGACGATGACTGGAAAAAATGGCTCAACAGTGATGAGCGGGTAACGATTCAGAAACAGATAGATGACATAAGCGGAGAAAAAACCGAATACCGGGTTTATGAACCCCTGGTGGGTGGTATCATCCCCAAACTGAAGCAATAATATTTTTCTTTGCCGGCTCTGGCTTTGCCAGGTTAAGCAATGACAATTAACTTTGGCTCTTTTCATCCGGGTATTTCAAGGTGTCTCACACTGGA
This sequence comes from uncultured Desulfobacteraceae bacterium, assembly GCA_964522985.1. GTDB lineage: Bacteria > Desulfobacterota > Desulfobacteria > Desulfobacterales > 4572-123 > 4572-123. The sequence continues at coordinate 649 of CAZFXX010000257.1, read as the reverse complement.
TAGAGACATCGGGTGTGGTGGTGTATCTTGAAAACGTGGTGGTCCCCACAACGGCATTCGTCGTGCTCATCGAAGAACTCTCCGATGTGTCTGAAACCGTCACACCGGCCGTGCCGTTTGCTGGCGCTTTCGTATCTGTTTTCATACCGCATCCAAGGGAACCGGTCGAATCCACCTTGAATATCCATACATCGCCATTACGTGCATCACCTGCGTCACTAGCGCCAAACAGTTTTATCTCATTGCTACTGACGAAGGCAACGGCATTGATGAGGAATGGGCCGCATGGCTAAATTTAAAAATATCAATTTCTAAAAACCCAAATGTCCTCCTTCCGTGAATTCTCCCAAAAAAGTGATTTTCTGGATTATGTCGGGGGAGAACGGATAGATCGCAAAAAGAGCGAGGGGCAAAATGTAACACGGGTAGACATGAAGAACCGTATCCCCGCGGGTGGCCCCCTTCTCGGGACCTGGGGATATTTCACATCTCCCTGCGCGTATAGTATTAACACACTGCGGAAGGTAAATGATGAGTGGTTTGTGGTCTGGCAGGCCGGTCTTTCGATGCTGCCGGAACAAAGCTTCAACGGTTTGATTTCAACGTTCCTGTCTTATCTGAGAAAGGCGACGTTATTGCTTATACCTTC
>CAZFXX010000256.1:1234-4771 GCA_964522985.1 uncultured Desulfobacteraceae bacterium | reverse complement strand
TTGTTGATTCAACTTAATTCATAAAATCGTATTCGAAAGGTGCGAAATGTAAGATAGTATGGTATATATTATTTTGATAAATTTAGCAGATTGGAGGTTGACGTGAACCAATTTTTGGATCGCACAGAAATTATCAGTGTATTAAACGGGTTTAACCCGTGGTGGAGCGCAAAACCCTTCTTTGTACCTGAATTCCACCGCCTGGCCTTTGCCGCATGTCGCATTTATCTGGATAATAAAGACTTACGCCGGGCCATCCTGCTGTCCGGACCACGCCGGGTGGGAAAAACTACGGTGCTTCAGCAAACCGCCAGAGCTTTGGTCGATTCCGGTCATGACCCCAAAAGCATTCTTTATTTAAGTCTGGATCATCCCTTGCTAAAATTACTCTCGTTGCGGGAAATTTTATCCATCTATCATGAAAGCACATTTTTCGAAGGCAAACCATGCACGCTGCTTTTAGATGAAATTCAGTATGCCCCTGAATGGGAAACCGAAATCAAACTGCTGATAGACCATCAACCCCAATATCGAATTTTATCAACTGGTTCCGCCAGTGTGGTTCACCGTGAGCGCCTGGCGGAAAGCGGTGTCGGCCGGTGGATAACGGTTCCCATATCCACGCTATCCTTTTATGAATTTGCATTGATTCGAAACGAACAACCCGATAACATCCCGGCGGGTCTTCGGGTCAGTGATTTGTTCCTGACAAAACCGGGGGACTTGTCTACACTGGCAGACCAGATGCGGCCGTTGCAGCCGCTGTTTCAGCGCTACCTTTTGGTCGGCGGATTTCCGGAAACCGCGCTTCAGGAAAACATTGACCTGTGTCAGCGCCTGCTGCGGGAAGACGTAGTGGAAAGGGTGTTAAAGCGGGATATGACGGCCCTGTTCGGGGTACGCAATATCAATGACCTGGAAAAACTGTTTATTTATCTGTGTCTGCATTCCGGCGGCATTCTCCCACACCAGCCGTGTGCAAAAGCCCTGGGGACCACCACCACCACTGTGGCCAGCCATTTGACTCTTTTGGCGCAGGCCAACCTGATATATCGCCTGCCGCCGTCTTCCCTTGGCGGAAAACGCGTGCTCAAGGCGCGCAATAAATATTATCTGGTGGATGCGGCTCTGAGAAACGCGGTGCTTTTAAAAGGCGAGGAAATTCTCACCCAGCCAGAGGAGATGGGCACCATAGCGGAAACCACCGTGTTACGTCATTTATATGCGTATTATTACCGGGACACCCCGGAAATCGTTTATTGGCGGGATGCGGCCACAAACAGGGAAGTGGATATCATTGTCCGAAGTCCGGCCTATGTGCTCCCTTTTGAAGTAAAGTACCGAGAAAACCCGAGTCTTGATCAAAAAAGCGGCCTGGGAACGTATTGTCGTTCTGAAAATCCCAAACAGGCTTATCTGGTGACCAGGCGGGATGTGGATTTTGGCCTTACCAAATTAAAAAACATTGGAACCCGGTTTTTAAAGATCCCGGCTTATATTTTGTGTTATCTGCTGGGTCAGTCCGAGCGGTTGCTGTGGCAATAGTTTCCTGTTTTATTCCTTTCAGCCTCACACCATCACCCAGCATCCAGCACCCATCAACCCAACACCCAACACCCAGCACCTATCACCCAGCACCCATCTACCCATTACCGATCAACCCTTTCCATAGATTTTCTTGACAAAAACACATAATTAGAGTCTATTCAGTTTTTGAATTATGGGGAAAAATCGTAAGTTTTGTGGTTGTACGTGCGCTATTGACCCGTATTCTTTAATCTTTCCGGGCCGACGTCCTACCGTTGCCCTTTCTTATCATGACAACGGCAAACCGTATGAAAGTGCGGGACGCAAAGCCACTGGTCCGAACCAACGCATCCGTTTAGTACCCGAAACAGAATCATCAGAATCATTTTTGACAGGGTTTGCAGAATCAACAGGATTATTATTGAATGAAATCTGAAAAAATTACCCTCTCCCAGCTCGAATCATTCCTTTTCAAGTCAGCCGATATCCTGCGTGGCAAAATGGATGCCTCGGAGTTCAAAGAATTCATTTTTGGGATGCTTTTTCTAAAACGTCTTTCAGACGAGTTCGACCGCAAGCGCGGGCATCTTCGGAAAAAAGACTTTGCCCACATCAAGGACCCGGATCTACTCAGGGAACTTCTCGAAGACAAAACATCCTACGGCGAGACTTTTTTCGTCCCACCCCGTGCCCGCTGGCATGAGGCGTGGATAGATGAAAATGGCGATGAGGTGCCCCCGCTCAAACACCTCAAGCATGACATCGGCAACATGCTCAACAAGGCTTTGGCCGCCATCGAAGACGAAAACGATGCCCTGGCCGGGGTGCTGAAAAATAACATCGATTTCAATGCCACCAAAGGTAAGACCAAGATTCTCGACCAGAAGTGGAAGGACCTGCTCGACCATTTCAACCAGCCCCAATTTGTGCTGGTTAACGATAATTTCGAGTTCCCCGACCTGCTGGGTGCGGCCTATGAATACCTGATCAAGTTCTTTGCCGACAGTGCGGGTAAAAAAGGCGGCGAGTTTTACACTCCTGCCGAGGTGGTCCGGCTCCTGGTGCAGCTTACCAAGCCTGATGCGGGTAACGAGGTCTACGACCCCACCGCCGGTTCCGGCGGTTTTCTCATCCAGGCCCACCAGTATGTAGAGGAGCAAGGCCAGGACCCCAACGATCTGGCCCTTTACGGCCAGGACTCCAACGGCACGGTCTGGTCGATCTGCAACATGAACATGATCCTGCACAACATCACCCGGTTTACCATTGAAAACGGGGACACCCTGGAAGATCCCCTGATTCTGGAAAACGGGCAAGTCCGGAAATTCGACCGCGTGCTGGCCAATCCGCCTTTTTCCCAGAACTACAGCCGGGCTGCCATGAAGTTTTCCAACCGTTTTCGGGAATGGTGTCCCGAGACCGGCAAGAAGGCCGATTTGATGTTCGTTCAGCACATGCTCGCCAGCCTTAAAACCCATGGTCACATGGCCACCATCATGCCCCACGGCGTGCTGTTTCGGGGCGGCAAGGAAAAGCTCATCCGCGAAATTTTCATTGAGGATGATGTGATCGAGGCCATCATCAGCCTGCCGCCCGGACTTTTTTACGGCACCGGGATTCCCGCCTGCGTGATCGTGGCCAACAAAAACAAGCCCGACACCCTGCGCGACAAGGTGCTCTTCATCAACGCCGACCGAGAATACGCCGAAGGCAAGGCTCAGAACAAACTGCGCCCCGAAGATATCGAAAAAATCGATTTCGTCTTCACCCACAAACGCGAGATTCCCAAATACAGTCGCCTGGTGGACAAGGCCGAGGTCGTCGAAGCCCATGACTACAACCTCAACATCCGCCGCTACGTGGACAACACCCCCGATCCTGAGCCCGAAGATGTCCAGGCCCACCTCATCGGCGGCATACCCGCGGTCGAGGTTGAATCCCAAAAAGATGGCTTTTCCAAATTCAATGTGGATTCCGGCACGCTGTTTCAGGCCCTGCGCCCGGGATACC
>CAZFXX010000256.1:0-1134 GCA_964522985.1 uncultured Desulfobacteraceae bacterium | reverse complement strand
TCCAACTTAAACGCCTGGGCGGCGATGAATTCAAGGCCGAAAGCCGGGAATTGATCCGTCAGGTGGAGACCCAGTTGGCCGATCTCGATCCGGGTAAAAAGAGCGACAAACGCAAAGTCACCGCCCTGAACCAGGACAAGACCGCGCTCAAAGCGCGTCTGGACAAAACCGATGCCATCCTAACGGCCATCGGCGGCCGGCTCACCGAAGCCCAGGCCCGCGAACTCATCCTGAAAAAACTCTACGCTCTGGTCGCAAACGAACTCAACCGCTACCTCAATGCCGAAAAGCGGCGGCTTATCGCCGTAGTGGAAAACCTCTGGGATAAATATGCCGTTTCCAGCCGCGAACTGGAAGCCCGGCGGGCCGAAACTCTAAAGACCCTGGAGGGATTTTTAAATGGTTTGGGGTATCTGGAGGAGGGCCTATGAAAAAAACGCTTCCTGGAGACAAGGCGGCCATCAAACAATACAGTGATTTGTTGGCGGATATCAAATTCCGAATCCGGCAAGCCCAGAATCGGGCTGCCAACTCGGTCAATATCGCGTTGCTGCGCCTATATTGGGACGTTGGCGGACTGCTGGTAAAGCGCCAGAAAGAAGCAGGATGGGGGGCTGGTGTCCTCAAACGTCTGGCAACGGATTTGAAAAACGAACTGTTTGATATCAAAGGCTTTTCTGAACGCAACCTGAAATTGATGGCCCAGTTTTTTCGTGAATATCCCGGGTTGTTTACAATTGGGCAACCGCCTGTTGCCCAATTGCCGGGAGAACCGGCAGGAGCCAAATTAACGGCAAAACAGGTTGCCATAAAAGGGCAACCGCCTGTTGCCGATGTTTACGATTTGGTGCGGGCATTGTCGTGGACCGTCAATATCCTGTTGATTCAGAAAATCAAGGATTTCAAGATCCGCAAGTGGTATATGCGCGCCTGCATTGAACAGGGATGGGGGCGCGATATTCTTGCCACCATGATCAAATCAAACGTTTATGCCCGCCAGGGATCGGCAATTACCAATTTTGACACACAATTGCCGGAACCGCATGCCCAACTCGCTCGGGACATCCTGAAAGATCCCTATATCTTTGATTTTTTGACCTTGGACAAGCCCTTTCGCGAACGGGAACTGGAAGC
>CAZFXX010000255.1:0-4781 GCA_964522985.1 uncultured Desulfobacteraceae bacterium | reverse complement strand
ATGGGGCCAGAGGCCACCGTCGATATGATGTCCCGGGTGATCCGGGCCACACCGGCAACAGATGATATCGATCATATCCGCATGCTGGTGGACAACAACCCGAAAATTCCCTCCCGGATCAAGGCCATCATCGAGGGTACCGGTGAAAACCCTGCGCCCTGCATGATTGAAATGGCCCGGAATCTGGTTGCCTGGGGGGCGGATTTTCTGGTCATTCCCTGCAACACGGCCCATTATTATTACGACGCGGTGCAGGCTGCTGTAAAAACGCCGGTTTTAAACATGATCGACCTAACGGTGTCGGTCATTACAACGGAAAATCCGGAGGTTCGGCGACTCGGGCTTCTGGCCTCCACCGCGGTGCTCATGACCGGCCTTTACAAGAAACGCTTCGAGGGAAAAGGGCTGGACCTGATCGCGCCCCTTGATCCGGTTCAGGCGAAAGTGATGACGGCGATCCGGCAAATCAAGACGGGGGATTTCGGCAGCCGCGAAATCGAGACGGTCAATGCCGCCGCCAAAGAATTGACTGCAGCCGGGGCAGAAGTTCTGATCGTGGCCTGTACAGAACTGTCGATTATTTCTTCGGATTTTGAAAGCGATGTCCGGCTGTACGACACGTCCCAGGTGCTGGCCGAGGCCGTGGTTAAAGAGGCCCGAAAAAAAGTGTAGGGCGAATATAAGGTATAAAGAGTTTTGTGATAAAGTGTTGAACCGGTTCATCCACAAGCAGTTTGTTTCTGGATGGACACGCACAGGAAAATGGCTGGTTTTCAAACACAAACGGCCTTTCGGGGCCATTTGTGTTTGAAAGTGTCCTTAAAAGACCTCTGGGATTTAGATTTGTGGATAACCATTTAAGATAATGCAAGAAATGATGATCATGGCCATTTTTGCACTAAGCGCCTTTACCTTCAGCTTTGCCGGCTTTGGTTTTGCTTTGGTAGCCGTGCCGTTACTGGCCCTGATTCTGCCCGTTAAAGCAGCAGTTGCCATTCAGTTTCCCCTGATGTACGTCGTGGTTCTGTATCATGCCTGGCGCTTTGGCCGGAAAGTCCGGTGGCGGCAGATGGCCCCGCTTTTTATCGGTGCCGGCTTGGGCCTGCCGTTAGGGGTTTTATCCTTGAGCAATTTTTCGGAAGCTGCCATGAAACAGATTTTGGCCGGCTTCATTGTGTTGGTTGTTTTAAATAACTATTTTAACAGTGATTGGCGGCTTCGGAAATTTTTCGTCACCTCGAAATGTCTGGGAGGATTCCTGGGAGTAGCCAGTGGCTGGTTCCAAGGGGCGTTCGCCACTGGAGGACCACCGGCGGTGTTGTATGTCGCAGCCTCGGATCTGGATCCGGAAATCGCCAAGGGCCTTTTGGGCAATTACTTTGCCTTTCTCTGCACCTATCTGGGCATACTGTTTTTAGTCAACGGAATGCTTACCGCCTCCATCTGGATGGATTCATTGAAATACAGCCCTGCGGTCGTGGCCGGTGTTCTGGGGGGGGCAGCAATGGCCCGGCGGGTGAGCACCCGGGGGTATCGTCTAATCGTAGACGTTTTGCTGGTGCTGACATCCGTCATGCTGTGGATGCGAGGATGAAAATGCCGGCGCTTTTTTGCTTCGTAAGCAGGCTCAAACCGGCACCATTTGTATGCGGGTACGGCCAAATTTTTTTGTCATGTTTTTCAGTTGCGGCTGTTCTGAGGCCCTAATGGGAAATGCGCGGGATAGCCGGATGCGGGAAAAGAGTTTAGGGGAAAGCAGGTTTTTTACCCGTTGGAGCCCATTTTGAAAAATTTTCGGAATTTGTCGTTAAGAACGCCTTTATTGATCCTCTGGGCTTGTAGCGGTATCGTTTATTTATATGATCGCAACCACGGTGCAACCCAGTCGTTATCTGAGTTATTTATCCAAAAATGTTTACTTTTAGAATTAATACAATACACTGTTTTATAAACAAAATTTGAAATGGGTTTACTCTAAATCGCCTTGTCTATGGAAGTGAACAATAAAATTTTACTGGCAAGGGCAATTTTTATGTGATTTGGGGCGTTGCGTGTTTTTACGAGGCCGTAGTGAAGCACCGTTGCTTTTTTGCACATAAGAAGGACACTTAAAAAAAGGTTATAAAATGAACGAAAATAAAACCATTTTCAAAATTCTCCGACAGATGGCCGTTGCCGTAACTCAAACCATCGGTCGTAATTGTGAGGTGGCTGTGCATGATTTTGCCGACCTCAACAAATCGCTTGTCTACCTGGCAGGTGATGTTACCGGCAGAAAAACAGGGGCGCCCATTACCGATTTTGTCGTAAAGGCGCTGCACACGGAAGGTAAAAAAATTAAGGATCGGCATAACTACAAAACCACCACCAAAGACGGCCGGTCCATTAAATCTTCAACGATTTTCATCCGTAACGGCGCGGGAAATGTCATCGGGGCTTTTTGCATCAACATCGACACAACCGAATTGCTTAATGCAAGCCAGGTCATCGATGAGATCGTAAAAACGATTGATCTTAAAGGCAATGACAACCGCGAGACGTTTGCGGCAACCATCGGAGAAACCATCGAGGCATTGTTTGAACAGGCCGTTTCCATTGTTGGTAAACAGCCGGCAACCATGTCGACCGCCGAAAAAATACGGCTTGTAGAGGTACTGGAAAGTAAGGGGGCCTTCCAGATTAAGGGGGCCGTGGACCAGGCGGCCATAATGATCGGGGTTTCAAAATATACCGTTTACAATTACCTGCAAAAAATCCGGGCGGCTAATGCCGTCAATAAGTTTTAAATCTTTATTAAAAATCCCCGTCCATTGGTTTTTTTAGAAAAATATACAGCCTGATTAAATTCAGACCTTTGCACCTTCCCTCCATCCATCCTTATTTTTTCCCGACAGCTTGCATTTATGCCCTTTTTTGCCCGTTGACCCGGCTGGGCAGGATATGGTATGGGAATTATTCGCATAAAATATAATACCTTTCTGCATAAAACCGTCAGGCGCCTATGATTTTCTGTACCGCTTCGTCATCTGGTGATAGGGGCGGGAATTGGTAATAATGACTACCTGAGTTATGCGATTTTTTTAGAAGCGCTGTGCTGAGATGCTGATGCAGAAGGGTTTGTGAAAACCATCGGCATACAAATGGAGAAATGATAATGGCATTTATTTTTATTGAGGGTAATGAAGCGATTGCGCTGGGGGCCATGGCGGCCGGATGCAACTTTTTTGCCGGGTATCCGATTACGCCGGCCACCACGATTTTCAACACCATGCTCAAACTGCTTCCGTCCGAAGGCGGCATCTGTCTCCAGGGTGAAGATGAAATCGCCTCCATGGGGTATTGCCTGGGGGCCTCCATGGGCGGGGCCAAGGTAATGACCGCAACATCCGGGCCCGGCATCAGCCTTTACAGCGAGCAGATTTCCTTTGCCATCGGCAGCGAGATCCCGGTGGTCATCGTGGATGTCCAGCGGCTCGGACCTTCCACCGGATCGGCCACCCGGGGAGCGGATGGCGATATCCAGTTCATGCAGTGGGGCAGCAGCAGCGGGCAGCCGGTAGTTGTGCTGGCCCCGGTGGACATCAAAGACTGTTACACCCTGACCATGCAGGCATTCAATCTGGCCGAGCGTTTTCGGTGCCCGGTATTTATCGCATCCAACAAAGAGATCGGCATGACGCGCGAAAGTATCGATATCGATTCTTTAGCCTTGCCGCCAGTGATCAATCGCACCCGTGCGCCTCAAAACATTCCTTTTCTGCCGTTTGCGGCGCCGGCCCACGACAGTGTCCCGGAATTCCTGCCCATTGGCGGCGATACCCTGGTTCGTCAGACCTCTTCCACCCACGGTGCCGACGGCTATATCACCACGGATTCGGAGATCATTGCCAAAACCCAGACACGTCTGACAAAGAAATTGATGTCTAAAATTCATGAGTTCTCCTTTTATGAAGACGCCGGTGTTCCGGATGGAGATACGCTGGTGATTGCCTATGGGGTGACCGCTCGGGCCGCAAAGGTTGCCGTTAATGAGGCGAACAGCAACGGCCGGCGTATATCCCTACTTATTTTAAAGACATTATGGCCGGTACCGGAAGCGCTGATCCGGCAAAAGGCCGAATCGGTGAATCAGGTCATGATGGTGGAGATGAACCTGGGCCAGTACGTCAGAGAAATCCAGCGGGTACTTTACGATAAAAAAGTGAATTTTCTGGGGCAGATGAACGGTAACTTGATCACGCCCCGGCAGATAAGGAGGGCTATCATCCATGCCTAGTTTTTTAAATAAAAGCAGACCCCCTGTTTTCTGCCCGGGTTGTGCCCATGAACGGGTTGTTCAGGCTCTTGACAAGGCCTTTTTAAATATGGGCCTTGATGGCAGCAAGCTCGTGATTGTCAGCGATATCGGCTGCTCCGGTCTTTTTGATACCTTTTTTAATACCCATGCGCTGCATGGTCTTCACGGCCGGGCCCTGACCTATGCCACGGGCTTGAAAATGGCCCGACCGGAACTGACGGTTATCGTTACCATGGGCGACGGCGGCCTGGGCATCGGCGGGGCCCATGTACTGGGTACCTGCCGCCGCAATATCGATCTGACGCTGCTGGTTTTAAACAATTTTAATTACGGGATGACCGGAGGCCAGAGTTCTTCCACGACCCCGGCAGATGCCCAGGTGGGATCCGGCTTTTTAAACCGGCTTGAAAAACCCATGGATGTCGGCCGGGTGGTACGTTCGGCCGGTGCCGGGTATGTGACCCGCATCTCCTCCTACGACAAG
>CAZFXX010000254.1:0-4789 GCA_964522985.1 uncultured Desulfobacteraceae bacterium | reverse complement strand
AAATTTCAAGAAAATTAGGGCGGAAGAATGGTTTCATCTGAACGGGGATTAACGATCTCCAATATCTTTCGTCCTTTTTCTGTTATACGATATTTCTGGGTCGGGCTTTGTGGGCTGTATTGTCCGCGGCTTCTTGCTTTTAGCCAAAATATTAACCTATTCCGAAACCAACTCAAACTTGGTGCCTGCTTAGCCCCTACTTGGTCCCTACTTGGTCCCTGTCTGGTGCTGACTCTGGCTGCGACTCTGGCTCAACGCGTCCCTGCCGCTGCCTTTTTTGGATCTTTCTTAATGAACTGAACCTGAAAAGCATGCCCGACTTCCTGCAGGACAAGCCTGCCTTGATCTTGAACAAAAAGCCCTATTTCTGAATGGATACTTTAAAAACAGATCGGTTTGCTGGCTGGCTTTTTGAACTTTATCAATCAGACTTTGAAAAATTGGCTAATTGAATTTTCTTGTCGGTAAAAAAGCTAAGATGATGTCTCTCTTTGCACGGACACCCTCTTTAGTTCGCTCCATAAGTCCCATATTAATCAATTTGTTGATGTCTCGAACCATGGTTTTTCTGGTTTTTTTAGCATAGGCAGCAGCCATGCGTGTGCTGATCTCGGGTATCTTGGATACACGTATTGATTCATCTGTTGCGAACGATAGATCTAACGCTAAACGCCTCTGGCGAACAGCGGCCTCGGACGTTTGGTCTCTAAACATCTCACACACATAATTACGCCACACAATATCCCATTGTTGAAGACGAATAATTTGCAACTGTTCTTTTAATTGATCAACAAAACCGGTAGAAGCGTATTTGATAAAATCTGATATATAACCTTTTTTTTTGGTGGTTTTCTCTAGTTGCCTATAATATTCGGCACGGGTTTGATTGTAGAAATTGCTTAACAAATGAGCGGCAGGCGTTGGAATACCGGCTTCTAATAAAATTTGAAATTCAATTAATCTGGCCGTTCTACCATTCCCATCACCAAAGGGGTGAATCCACACAAAATAAATATGGGTAATTATGGCTTTTAATATACCAAAGGTGATTCTGTTATTTTCCGGAATTTTAAAATCATTTAACCATGAGCATAGTTTTTGAAGGAGATATTCGCAATCCTCTGCGGGCGCTGCGCGGTATCTACCAACACCAACAGAATAGGTTCGCACATCACCAGGAACAATGGATTCATCTATAGACAAATTATTTAATACCAATTTGTTATACTTTTTAATTTTTTCGACCGATATTTCGGCTTTATTACGGATTAATATCTCAGTTGCTATTTTGTCACAGGCTTCGATTATATTATCGATTTCTTTCGATAAATATTCTTTCGAAGGGGGCAGCTTCAATTTGCCTTCAAGGTGTTTAATGACTTCCGATTCCGTAAGCGTGTTACCTTCTATGGCTGTGGTTGCTAAAACACCTTTAGCCAAATACACCATATGCAATTGCTGTGCTATGGCTGGTCTGAGAGGGACGCCCGAGATATGTTCACATTTAGATTGAGCTTCACCCAAAGCAATCCATGTTTCATATTCAAATAGTCTTAGATCAATTTGGAAAGTCAACCAAGGATGTGTCTTTTCATATGTCCTCATATTTGTCCCATGACAAAATGAAATATCTATATAAAATACAAATGATAAGGATGTTTCAAGGATTATTATGTCCTATAATATGTCCACAAATATATGGTGTCAATAAAAATGTTGATAACTCCTCGGGATAAATGCGCAGGGGCCTTTATTAAGACCGTTGACACAACTTGACGGTCAGCGCCGGCGGGGTTTTGACCGGCCAGTGGGCATGGCCTCCAGGGGATTGTCCGGCCAGTAGTGTTTGGGGTAGCGGCCCCTGAGGTCTTTGCGGACTTCAAAATAGGTGCTTTCCCAAAAGTTTGCCAGGTCCCGGGTGACCTGCATGGGGCGTGATGCCGGGGACAGCAGGTGCAACATCACCGGCACCCGGCCCCCTGCTATGACCGGTGTATCAAGGGCGCCGAACATCTCCTGGAGGCGCACTGCCAGGATCGGAATATCACCGGCAGAATAATCAATTGGAATTCTGGAACCGCTGGGCACGGTGATATGGGTGGGGGCCAGGGCCTCCAGCCGTTTTTGCTGCTGCCAGGTCAAAAGGCCTGCAAGCGCTCCTTTCAGGTCAACGCGCTGCAGATGTTCTTTCCGGGACATGCCGGTCAGAAATGGCGCCAGCCACTTTTCAAGAGTATCGGAAAGGCCTTGATCCGAAACCTCGGGCCATGTATCGGAAGGTACAAGACGATTTAAAAATAGAACCCTGGCCTGCCATGCCTTGTGTTTCTTATTCCAGGGCAAAATATTGATGCCCGTCATCCGGATTCCATCGAGCAGGGCTGCGGTAACCCGGGCCGGATCAGGATCAGGCAGGGCTTTATCGCTGATAACCAGGTGGTCCAGCAGGTGCTGCCGGCGGGACACAACCATCCGGCGGCGTGCATCCCAGTATATCTTTTCCACCTTTCTGATCTGATCTGCAAACCTTTGTTCAATCTCTTCCCGGCCAAAGGGAGCCGCCAGATAAATGCGTGCATTCTGCTGATTTCCGTCCAGATCCGGTACCACCAGATACTCTTCCACGCCAAGGGGCTGGGGTTCGCTGAAAAAAGCCCCGCGCCCGTTGGCCAGCAGATAATGCCCGCTGTTTTCTTTGCGCTGCCGGGCAATCCTGTCCGGATAGGCATAGGCAAGCAACATGCCGGTTTTATTTAAAAAACCTGCCGCGGGCCTGATACCCATCCTTCTTTCCAGGTGATGGGCCCGCTGCAGGATTCGACGGCAGGCATTGACATCCACCTGCATTCCGGGCAGGCCTGAAAACCTGTTTTTCTCCACGGCTTGGAGCACCTCCAGCCTCAGGCGCAGATCCGCGTCCCGACTGCCGGGCCGGGTATGGATAGTATCGCGCTCTTCCAGCAGAACCGCCAGGTGACAGGCCAGAGAACCGGCCTTTATCTGCCGGCCCTTTAAAATCATATGGGCCAGCCGCGGGTGCATGCCCAGATCCGCCATCTTCCGGCCATGGGGCGTTACCTGCCCCTTTTCATCCAGAGCGCCAAGGCGCCCGAGCAGCTTTCGGGCCGTTGCAAAAGCAGGGGCCGGCGGCACATCGAGCCAAGCCAGAGAATCGGGCTTGTCAAGGCCCCAGGCCGCGAGCTCAAGGGCAATCGGACAAAGATCGGCCTCCATGATTTCAGGTGTATTATAGGGCAGCAGGCTGTTGTGGCTCTCCTTTGGCCACAGGCGATAGCACACCCCGGGCTCAAGCCGCCCGGCCCTGCCGCGGCGCTGATCGGCCGAGGCTCGGGACACGGGGATGGTTTTCAAACGGGTCATGGCACTGCGCACATCAAACCGCGGCACCCGCATCTGCCCGGCATCCACAACCACACGAATACCTTCGATGGTCAGGCTGGTTTCGGCAATGGACGTAGCCAGTACGACTTTGCGCATACCAGGCGGGCATGGGGCGATGGCCTGATCCTGGCCCCTGCGCGAAAGAGTGCCGAAAAGCGGTGCCAGAAGGATGTTCTCTCCCGGATCGTTTCCGGCAAGCAGATTATTCACCCGCCGGATCTCGGGGGCTCCGGGCAGAAAAACCAGAATACCGCCGGTCTCGCGGGACAGGGCACGCTTTACCGCCGCTGCTGTATTTTGCTCAAGGGTCCGGCCCGGAGATGGGGGCAGATACTCGGTATGCACCGGGTAACTGCGTCCTCCGGCCGTGATGACCGGCGCTTTGCCCAGCAGCCTTGCCACGGGACCGGTTGCCAGGGTGGCGGACATCACCAGTATCCGTAAATCCGTGCGCACCTCTTTCTGCACATCCAGACAGAGGGCCAGCCCCACATCGGCCTGCAGGTTTCGCTCGTGGAATTCGTCAAAGATGACCAGGCCCACCCCTTCCAGGAAGGGGTCCCGCTGCAACCGCCGGGTGAGGATTCCTTCGGTAACCACCTCTATGCGCGTATCCGGGCCCACGTAGCTGTCCATGCGGACACGGTAGCCCACGGTCCGACCCACTGCCTGACCCAGCAGGTGTGCCATTCTCCGGGCCGCGGCCCGAGTGGCCAGGCGCCGGGGTTCCAGCATGATAATGCTTTTTCCCGCCAGCCACGACGCATTCAAAAGCGCCAGGGGAACACAGGTGGTCTTGCCTGCTCCGGGCGGCGCCTGCAGAACGGCATTGGTAACTGTTGCCAGGGTCTGACTGATTTCCGGCAATACCGGTTCAATAGGAAGTTTTTGCATATAATTTTTAAAACACAGTACCGGTCAAGATTCCAGTACTCCAACACGCCTGATTTACACCCTCCCTGGATAGCTCCCCCTGCCCAAAAATTTAAAAATGCTTTTACTTTATCGGTTGTCGAGAGTCGATCGACCCGGGAAGAAAAAAACAAGGACCAGGATCAATACCGGTAAAAACGACACGTAAAACAGGACCTCCCTGATGGAAAAAATATCCGCCAGTTTTCCCACCACGGGGGTCAAAATGCCGCCCAGCCCATAGGCAAACCCCATCATCAGGCTCGATACCATGGCTCTCCCTTTAGGGACCAGCTCCTGGGCCATGACCACTCCTAACGGCATTGCGGCCAGCAGAAAAAAACCTGCCAAAAAAACACCCGGATAGATCCATTTTCCGGTAAGATTCAAAAACAGAAAAAGAACCGGGGTCATCAGGGTAAAATTGACAATAAAGACCGGCTTATATCCGATTTTATCGCCGATATATCCGCCC
>CAZFXX010000253.1:0-4792 GCA_964522985.1 uncultured Desulfobacteraceae bacterium | reverse complement strand
CTCAAAATCCCGCGGGGGCGACCCCGTCTCGGTTCGATTCCGAGCTTCGGCACCAGCAAAAATACCAGCGTTTGCCGTTGGTTGGTTTCAATAGACCCCATGGCCTTTGGCATGGGGTCTATTTTTGGCGGCAAGTATATGCCCTGACCCGATAACCCGGAACCGAAATGGCACCATGCAGGCGCAAAGGTTTTGGCGTAAATTCATCTCATTATTTTTTCCCCCCGTTTTGCATTTTTGGATAAATCCGTTGCCAATGATAGGGTTGACTCTTAAAAGAATTTTACATATGAATGCAACATATGGAAAAAAAATTAAGACACATTAATTTTGTGGTGCATGCGTTTCGTAACATTCGCCGGTTGATTATTGCGGAAAAAAACAGGGATCGTCTGGTCCAGGGAATCTGCGACAGCCTGGCCGGAACTTCCGGTTATCACAACGTCTGGATGGTTCTGCTGGACAGTGCCGGTAAATATATGCAAACGACAGCATCCGGCAGGGGAGAAGAATTCCGGTCCCTGCGTACCCATCTGGAAGAGAACCCGTTTGTCCCGTGTGTGCAAAAAGCCCTTGCCCAGGGCGATGTTGTTCTGACAAACCCGCCCCGCACTGCCTGCCTTGGCTGCCCCCTTGCAGAACATCACTGCGCCGATGCCGCGATGAGTGTCCGAATAAAGCATAAGGATCGGCTTTTTGGCGTATTGACATTATCCGCTTCAAGGGAGTCGATTGACAACCCGGAGGAATATAATCTGCTGCAGGAGACCTCCGAAGATATTGCTTTTGCACTGCATAATCTGGAAGTTGAAGCGGCGCATCGGGATTCTGAAAAAGCCTTGAAAAACAGTGAAAAAAAATATCTGTCCCTTGTGGAAAATATCAGTGAGGTCATATATTCCGTCGACGGAAAAGGCGTGATAACGTATGTGAGCCCATACGTGAAAGTGATCGGCGGATATGATCCCTCTGAATTGATCGGTAAAGCATTTATTGATTTTGTCTATCAGAAAGATGTGCCGGATCGCGTAAAGCAGTTTCAAAAAATCGTTTCCGGTGCGAACGAGTCCAGTGAATATCGGTTTTTGACAAAATCGGGCACTGTATGCTGGGTAAAGACTTCCGGCCGGGCCGTTTTTGAAAAAGGGCGGGTTGTCGGTGTACAGGGTGTATTGACAGATATCACTGACCTGAAGCGGGCCGAAAAGAATCTGCAGGAGAGTGAACAGAGATATAAAACGCTTTTTCAGGTAACCCCGGCTGCAACGGTTATTATCGAAAATGACATGGTGCTGTCCATGGTAAATGCCCAATTTGAAAGGCTCAGCGGATATTCCCGGGAAGAAATTGAGGGAAAGAAAAAATGGACTGAATTTGTTGTACCCGATGATCTTGAAAGAATGAAGGGATATCACAGACAGCGCCGCAGGGACCCGGATTCCGTCCCGGCGGAATATGAGTTCTGCTTCATTGACCGGCATAAAAACTTTAAAAATATCGCCATGAATGTTGCGATCATTCCGGAAAGCAGGAAAAGCATAACGGCACTGGTGGATATCACCGGAATGAAACAGGTGGAAAAAAGGCTTCAGCAGACTCAAAAGATGGAAACCATCGGCACGCTGGCCGGCGGGATCGCCCATGATTTTAACAATATCCTGGCCGGAATGCTGGGGTATGCCCAGTTGGCAATGCTGAAGCTTCCCAAAGGATCAGAGCTTTACACCCATCTTGAAAATATCATCAGGGCCGGCCATCGCGGAAGAGATTTGATTAAACAGATCCTGAGCTTCAGCCGTCATGAGACCACCCGTACTGGATCCATCATGGTAAGGCCCATTATCAAGGAGATTGTAAAACTGCTGCGGGCAACATTCCCGTCCACCATTGAAATCCGTGAGGTACTGAAAAGGGGTCAGGAACATGTGATGGCGGATGCCACAAAAATTCATCAGGTACTGATCAATCTCTGCACCAATGCCGGATATGCAATGCAGGAAGATGGTGGCATCCTGGAGTTGAAAACCAATTTGCTGGAGATCGGATCCAGGGTGGACGGGTTTGATTTGAACCTTGCACCGGGAAAATATTTGGAAATTACGGTCAGTGATACGGGTGGCGGCATCGATCCGGAAATTTTGGATAAAATTTTCGAACCCTATTTTACCACCAAGCCCTATGGACAGGGAAACGGCCTGGGCCTGGCGGTGGCCCGGGGCATAGCAGCCGGTTACAAAGGTACCATAACCGTATACAGTGATCCGGGAAAAGGAACCACCTTTAATGTTTACCTGCCTGTCGTGAAAAAGGATAAAATCAGAACCTATAAGCATAAGCCCGTTGCCGGTTCGGGTCAAGGGCGGATATTATTTGTGGATGACGAACCGACCCTTGTGGATGCCGGCCGGCAGATTCTCGAACATTTTGGCTACGATGTGACCGGGCTTACCAGCAGTATCGAAGCCCTTGATCTTTTCAGGAAACAACCGGATGCTTTTGATCTGGTCATCGCCGATGTGACCATGCCGGTAATGACGGGGGACAATCTTGCCCGTGAGATTATGCGTATCCGGCCCGGGTTTCCGGTTGTGCTCTGCAGCGGATTCAGTGAGCAATTCGTGGTGAAGCGTGCCAGGGATACTGGTGTGCGGGCAATTTTGATGAAACCGTTGCTGGATAATGAACTGATATCGGTGATGGATGAAATTTTAACTAATAAATCAAATGCGTCGGCAAAGAATGGAAGTGGCGGATAATGAGTGGTGAGGGGTGAGTGATGACAATAGCGAAGCGGGTAATTTATTTTATACGACCCAAAACGCATATCTTACCATTTTTATATAAATGGCCTTTGAATCGTAAATAAAGGTTTGATTTAAAAAAATACAAAATGGATCAGAGGGAAGAATGAATATTTATAAAGTTGAAGCAAGAGATCTGCCGGACCTGTGGTTTCAGGCTGTCTATAATATCCTGGATAACGGAAAAAGATTTACCATTGACAGGGGGTCCTATGCCGGACAGACTCGCCTGGAGTATGATTTTTTTATGGGGCACATCAAGTTTCCCGGCGCTGAGCCGTTGATTCCGGAAATTCCGGTTGCCTGCAACATTCCAAATCCAGTGGAGAACGATTATATATACGGCGGCGATGGATACAGCCGCTCCTATATCGAATATCTCATGACCCCCCACAAGGAAAAGGGAGAATCGTATACATATGGCGAAAGACTTACCCGTGCGCCGGTCAGAGGCAACAAACTAACCTGGTGGAAGGCGGACAATTCGGAGATCATTGATCGCCGGGAGGTGGACGGCCGTATGGTTTTTGAAGAAGACGGCGAGATCTATATCAATCAGATCGAATGGATTATCCAAACATATAAGGATTTTGGCGCCCGCAACAACCAGATGGTACTCCAGGTGGCCCATCCGTCCGATCTTACGCTTGTGGACCCGCCCTGCCTGCGTCACATCGATACGCGGATTCAGGACAATGCACTTCATTTTTTCGTGTACTTCCGTTCCTGGGACCTGTGGAACGGACTTCCGGCCAACCTGGCCGGTATTCAGAATTTAAAAGAATTCATGGCCGCCGAGATCGGTGTGGAAGATGGAGAGATGATGGTGGAAAGTAAGGGCCTTCACCTGTACGGATATGCCGAGGATCTGGCCCGGTTACGGTGTTTCAAAGATATCGAGTAATTGTAAATATGACGATCTCGTAAGAAGTCCAACTCCTGCGTTGCGCTGTATTTCGCAATCATTCAACGTACGATAGGTACGCTTCATGACACCAAAATTTGCACGCCTTGAATTTGAACTTTTTACGAGACCGTCTAAATCCGATTTTTTATGAATTCATTAAATATAAGGAGAATCAAGATGCCGGAGTTTATCTATCAGGAAATGTTTCCCATGGGAAAAGACACCACCCGATATCGCCTGCTTACCCGGGACCATGTGACGGTTAATTCCTTTGATGGCCGGGATATCCTGCTTGTTGATGCGCCGGGCCTGACCCTGCTTGCCAGACAGGCTTTTACCGATGTATCTCATCTGTTGCGCTCTTCCCATCTCAAACTGACATCTGAAATTTTCAAAGACCCGGAAGCTTCGGTAAACGATCGACTGGTGGCCCTGGACATGCTTAAAAATGCCGTAATCTCTGCCCAGGGTGAATTTCCCCTGTGCCAGGATACGGGAACCGGTATCGTGATGGGCAAAAAAGGCCAGCAGGTGTTTACCGGGTACTGCGATGAAGAGGCTCTGGCCCGGGGAATATTTGATGCCTACACCCAAAACAACCTGCGCTACTCTCAGAATGCACCACTGACCATGTTTGATGAAAAAAATACCGGCTGCAACCTGCCGGCCCAGATAGAGCTTTATGCTACCGAAGGCGATGCCTACAAATTTTTGTTCATCGCCAAGGGCGGTGGATCAGCCAATAAAACCTACCTGTACCAGGAAACCAAGGCGGTGTTGAATCCGGAATCGTTGATAAAGTTTATGACGGCCAAAATGAAGACCCTGGGTACGGCAGCCTGCCCGCCGTATCACCTGGCTTTTGTTGTCGGCGGCACATCGGCCGAGTTCAACCTCAAGACCGTTAAACTGGCGTCTGCCGGATACCTTGACGCGCTGCCCACCTCCGGCAGTGAGACCGGCCATGCCTTCCGGGATGTGTCTCTGGAGCAAAAAGTCCTGGACGTATCGCGGCAACTGGGCATCGGGGCCCAGTTCGGCGGCAAGTATTTCTGCCTGGATGTCAGGATCATCCGGTTGCCGC
>CAZFXX010000252.1:3156-4796 GCA_964522985.1 uncultured Desulfobacteraceae bacterium | reverse complement strand
TTTTTTCTATTTTCATATCGTATAGGCCAGACGTCGGGCATTGGTTCGTATATTTTGGGAATGATTTTTGTTAAATTTGATGTTATCGAAAAAGGAAAATTATGGAATGGCAAGCGCCGTTTTTGAATTTTTTTCAATCTGTTTTTCAACCAACCGCATTCGTTCCTTGATCATCTGATGGTACACGGACAAAAGCGCTGGTTTTACAGGTACCCCGCTTGTTTTTTTCAACGTGTTCGGGTTGATGGGTTTTTGGTTGACCCTGACCTCGTAATGAACATGGGGACCGGTAGCGACTCCGGTCTGGCCCACTTTGGCAATAACCTGGCCCTGCTCCACGATGTCATTTTTGCGGGCAATCAATTTGCTGCAGTGACCGTAATAGGTCTGATACCCGTTGGGGTGTTTGAGGATGGTCAGGTTGCCGTAGCCGGTTTTCCACCCGGAAAACACAACCTGGCCTGCGGCAGTGGCAAAAATCGGCGTTCCCTGCGGTGCACCATAATCGATCCCTGTGTGCCGCTTGTATTTTTTTGATACCGGATGAAACCGACGGATGGAATAGCCGGATGTCATTACGCCGAATTTGACCGGTATTCTTAAAAACATCTTTTTCAACGGCCGGCCGGTTTCATCATAATAGTTCCCGTATCCGTTTTCTTCAAACCAGAATGCTGACAAACTATGATTTTCCCCTTCGTACACAGCCGCCAGGATATGGCCGTATCGGACTATATCGCCATCCTTGGAATATTTTTCGTAAAGGATGATGATCCTGTCGCCTTTTCTGGGATCCAGGTAAAAATCGATATCCCAGGCAAAGATATCCACGAATTTACTCACAAGCTGTTGCTTCTCACCACCGCTCAATACCGCATTGTACAGTGAGGATTCAATGGTAAATGCCTTTGCCGGTGTCTGTTTTTCAAGGGGTATCTCATGCCGGCACACATCAAAACCGCTGTCGCAATCCTTGTTGATTTCGGCCTCAAATTCGTTTATCTTTCCGGCTTGGTATACAAATCGACAAAGCTGGTTTTCTTCGGTGAAAAAAAGCCGGTATTGATCATCGGGCTGTGCCTCCTTGAAATCAAAAATATCTTTAAAGGCAGACGACAGGGCCAGCACCTGGGCAGGCGGCAGACCACAGGAAACAAGCTCAGTGTACAGTGGTTTTTTATGAATTCGCCCCTCGATCACCTTAAATTCAGGCGCCAGGGCCTTTCCTGGTTCCGGCGTTTTAACTGCCCGGGAAATTTTCGTTTCCGTATCTTGAACCGAGGCCTTTTTTTTCACCGACAGGGCATCCTCCTCTGTTGATGCTGCCCTGGTTTTGCTTCCAGTGAACATTTCCGTATTGAAAACTATGGTAAAAACGACCGATAAAATCACTGCAAAAAGTTGTAACTTTCTAACTGGTTGATTCAACTTAATCGATACTCCCTTCGTCATTTCCAGTTTATCAGGGTCCGCTAAGCAGGACTTTATTTTAGCCGCTGATTTAAAGGGATTTGCACGGCTATTTTTTATTTATAACCCGCCGACGGGTAGAAGCAGGAAAATGGCAATATCCCAGACGGTATGGCTCACCACGTTGATGACAATAGAGCCTGTGCGGAGATAAAGATAGCCCCAGAACA
>CAZFXX010000252.1:0-3146 GCA_964522985.1 uncultured Desulfobacteraceae bacterium | reverse complement strand
GGCGGCAAGGACCAGCATGAGATTGCCGCTGCCGACATGCATCAGTGCATAAGCCGCCGTTGCCAGAAGATAGCCTGTAAAGGGGCCATTATGGGACATAAGACGACGCTGGAGAAAACCGCGCCAGAAAAGTTCTTCCCCGGGCCCGATGAGCAGCGTCATTAAAAGGAGAATGCGTATGCGGGAAACACCTGTTTTAAAGGCATATACATCCTCAATTCCGCGGCCGGCAAAGGGGAACACAGCCCTGGAGACGATATTACCCCCCATAAATACAACATACAGCCCCAGGGCTGACACGAGCCCGCACCCGATCTTGGAAAACAGGTCTTTGCCCATATCGTCTGAAATATTACTCAGCCCGCCCTTATCCAGCAGGGCCGCAAGAGAAAGAAGCAACGTAATGTTGGCCGACATCCACCACCAGAAATCAAAAGGACCGATTCCCCGGGTGATGAAAAGGGGTACAAACAAGACCACTGCCAGCAGGGTCATTGCACCGGTTAAAATCATGAGAATATCAGTACATTGAGCCCAAGGGCCAGTGTACATAAAATTCCAAACAACAAATTGAGCTTGGCCGTACCCCCATCTAGTGCAATGAAATCCTGCGGGTTTTCCGGGTTGAACCGCTGCTTGCCTTTTTTGATAAGTTTAAAGGCGCTGGGTATCACAAGAAGCGTTATCAAAAAAGAGGGAGGCATCCTGGGACGTAACCCGTCGGCCCATGAAAGCAGGATCAGCAGCAGAATGCACACAAACGGGCCGAGCAGCAGGAACTTATAATAGGCTTCAGACGCGGTGTCTCCAAGGAGGCCGGCCATGGTGCGGATACCACCGGAAGAATCACTGCCGATATCACGCCAGTTATTGGCATGAAGGATACCCACCACCAGCAGTGACATGGGCACAGACCAGAGTACCGGCGTCCATGAAAGGAAGCCGGTCTGAACGGTCCAGGCCCCTAAAGATCCCAAGATACCGAAATTCAAAAACACAGCCAGATCGCCCATGCCGTTAAATTTCAGCGGAAGGGGCCCCCAGGTATATAAAATGCCGATGGTCACGCCCATGGCCCCGATCCAGAAGATCGGCATACCCACGCGACTGACAATAAACAATCCGAAAATAGTACCGGCTGCCATGAAAAGCAGTCCCGCACGCAGAGCCGTTGCCGGAGTGATCCAGCCCCTGACCACGGCACCGCTGACCGGATTGACCTGACAATCGATTCCTTTTTTAAAATCAAAAACATCGTTGAGCAGGTTGCTGCCGGTGTGAAGCAACGCCATTCCAATAACGGCCGCTATAAAAAGTCCAAAACTAAAGGATGCTTTCCCAACGGTTACGGCCAGTGTCGTGCCGAAAATTACAGACATGGTGCTGGCAGGCAAGGCAAAGGGCCGGGTGGCCGTAAGCCATCTTTTGAATATAGACGGCAAAGGTGCCGTAGCAGGCGTTGTTTCTTTATCAAATTTTTCATTATCGTTCATGATAGGGTCTTTCTTCTTTATAAATTTGACGTCCAGATACAGCGTATGGTTATCACCTGAAAAATTTTTTTATAATGGATTTGTGTTCAAATCACAACCTTTTCTTCTGCCTATAGTCTCAGTCATCCGTCATCACGCATCTACTCACAGTGTGACCGGTTCTTTTCCATCACCTTTAATCCTCACTTTCTTCCCGTGAAATCCGGTAGACCATCTCAAGCTCCCGGCAGGCCCGGTCAAACCCATACCGAAAAAGGTAATTGGTCACAGCCCTGCACGCCAGCCCAAAGGCCAGTTCGCCGGCCATGCCGACCGGGGATCGGCGTTTGATCCATCGCAGCATTTTAATCGGCCAGCGGCTCCAGCGCCAGGCCGTGTATGCCCCTTTGGCCATATGGCCGGTATGACGCATAAGGTCGCCCTCGGCTGCTGCCTTGATTTGAAACAGCCGTTTAAGAGAAACGCTGTATAAAGGCTTGACCATGGCAATTCGGCGACATTCAGCCATGGCTTCCAGCCACGCACGGGTTCGGTCCAGGAGCACATAAAAGGTTGCCTCTTCCAGGGGGCTTTTTGAGTCTGGGAAATTAGCGACGGCAATCCGCCCGGCAGCCTTTTTCACGGCTGTTTGCCACTCGTCCCGGTCCGGCGGGTTCCAGAGCCTGGCAGGCAGCCCCACCAGTTGGATGCGGATGGCTTCAAGTTCCGGATCTGCAAGGGGGCCCTCTTCTTTGATCAACGTTTCATATGCATTCAGTACAGACTCACCAGTCTGCTCGTCCTGATTTTTATCCGGTATCGCTATATCGTTTTGGGTGTCAAATGCATCAATCACCAATTGCCCGGTAAAAAGATATAGATCCAGCAGCAGGCACCGGCCAACCATTATCAGGGTCAACCGTCGGGACAGGTAGGCCAGCCAGGCCAGGGGGTCGGGTAGTACAATCCGTAAAACATGAAGCGCGCGGTTTATCATGCGACGCCTGGCCATGGACCAGGCAAACAGGGGATTGGCATTAAGATTCTGATACCAGGTGAACATCTGGTGCAATTGGCGGATCCTCAGATGGCCCAGGCGTCTAAATGCCGGCCTTTGCAAAAGAAGTGCCATATGATCGGTCAGGCCATAGGCCGCAGACAGAAGCCGACCGATGCTCAGGCAGAGTTCGGGCCGGGGTTCATCCGGAAAAAAAGCTATGGCCACGTTGCGCACATAATCGGGCAGCTGTCTGATCTGGTTCAAATCCGGTGAGCTGTTGCGCCAGATGGCTTCACAGGTATAGATAACCCGGTCCAATGCCGCCTCCCGGGGACCTTGGGCCGTTGCTTTTGCCTGATACAGCCCGGCAAGCTCCTGGCACAAAGATCGTTTCCAGTGCAATATGCCCCGCACCCGCCAGAGCATGATGCCTATACTCACGGTCAGGCACAGCCCCATCAGGGCATACAGCAGACGCATATTTTCCAGCACGGTTGACAGCATAAACGTAAGCTCAATGATGATGATTTTGTAAAAAAACAATCCGGATTCAAACAAAAATTACGCGCCTAGCGGCTCGGTCTGTTGAACCGGCAAAACACCCGAACCAGACCATAGGATATCCCCCATCACGATGCAAGCGATATCAAATATGGAATGCTGCCACCATATGG
>CAZFXX010000251.1:0-4796 GCA_964522985.1 uncultured Desulfobacteraceae bacterium | reverse complement strand
TAACGGTTTCCCCCCATCAGGGCACTCTAATCTTCTGAAATCAGTTTGAACTTACCAATATTTTAATGTGGATAACGGATACACGTTGAGTTTAGCCCGGGATCATTTTTGCCTTACTGTGTACCGCCTTAAAAGCGATTTTTTGTAAAAATGCGGCCTTGTTTTTTTTCAGGTCAACAAGGCAGCGGTCGCTCAGATAAAGGGTTCCCGGAAGCCCTTCCGGACTGGCCTGACAGATAACCGTAAAAAAAACACAGGCGCTTAAATACGCACCCGCCGGGTTGGCATGACGATCATCCTCATGGTGGAGCCTTAGACCGGGGTCTGCTTTCAAAGCATTTTCCCACGCAGTTCCAACCGGCGCCAGCAGCGCATCGGCTTCACGAGCCGCCCGGACATAGGCATGCCGGATTATTCGCTGGGCTTTCGGTTGGCCCCGTTTGGCCCAGGTCATGTAAAACAGGGTTCGGGCACCCTGCTTTTTGATCTCCGCATCCAGTAAACGGGCATATTTCTGCATTGAAACCGGATCTTCAAGGGGGCCGCCGCTGCGATCCTGAAGCACAACATAGTCCCATGACTCGTCCGAGAGCATATTGTGGGTGGCACGATTTTTCCAGTGCCATGCCAGGCTGGCCCCCTTGCCGGTAACCTGATCTGTCCGCAGCTTTTTTGGACTCATTGCAGCTTGGGCGAGTTGTTCCAGCATCCACGGCATGTAGTGCAGATAAGTATGACTGTTGCCGATAAACAGGATTCGATAGGATTTCATATGTATTCAGCATCACCGTTTGAAAGGAAGATGACAAAATTGTATCCAACTATCGGTTTTTCAACCAGTCCAGAAGCAGCCGTACCCCGAAACCAGTGCCACCGGCTGGGCAGAAGGCATCGGGTTTTTTGATTAGAGTGGGCCCGGCAATATCAATATGTGCCCAGGTTGTGTCCTTGGCAAATTCAGACAAAAACAGCGCGGCGGTAATGGCCCCACCCCAGCGTGAACTGCTCATGTTGCTCAGGTCGGCCAGATCGCTCTTAAGCAGTTCCCTGTAATCTTCTGGCAAAGGCAGGTGCCAGCAGCGTTCGCCTGTTTTTTTACCGGATTTGACAATGGCACGGGCCAGTGCATCGTCGGATGAAAAGACCCCGGCTATTTTTTCACCCAGGGCAACCACGCAGGCCCCGGTGAGGGTTGCCATGTCCACCACGGTCTGTGGTTTGAAGGTGTCGATGGCATATGCCATGGCGTCCGCCAGAATCAGTCGGCCCTCGGCATCGGTATTGCCAATTTCCACGGTTTTTCCGGCATAGGTCCGGACGATATCTCCGGGGCGGGCCGCACTACCCGAAGGCATGTTTTCCACCAGGGGGAGGACGCCGATAATATGAAAATTAAGATTCAGCTTTGATGCGGTAATCAGGGTAGCTGCCACGGCCGCGGCACCGGCCATATCCATTTTCATGCCTTCAAGTGACCCGGTGGATTTCAGATTAATACCACCGGAGTCAAATGTGACGCCCTTGCCGATAAGGGCAATGGTTTCTTTAACGCCTTTGGGTTTATGCTCCATTATCAATAGCCTGGGCCGATTTTTACTGCCGGCAGCAACCGCCAGCAAGGCGCCGAATTTTTTCTGGGTCAATTTTTTTTCATCCAGCACGCTTATTTTCAGATCGGTTGCCCTTGCCTCTTCTATAATGGATTTGGCGAATTTTACCGGTGTTTTGTCATTGGACGGGGTGCTGACCCACTCCCGGGCTAGAATGGTGCCGGCACATGCAGCCGATACCTGCAACGGGAGATGACTGAATTTTTTAGCTGTTGAGGGCGGTACGACCAGGGTCATCAGCTCAAGGGGCGTTTGCTTTTTTGTATATTTATAGCGATCAAATATATGGTTGCCAAGACAGGCCCCCTCCAGCATGGCCTCCAGAACCCGGTCCGCCTGAAGCCCTGTTTTTCTCGCCGAAGGAACCACGATATGACAGCTTTCCAATTTTAATTTAATGCATTTTTTTACGGCAGTCCCGGACAATTCCCGCAGAGACCCGGTTGTAAAATTTTTAAATTTACCAATTCCCAGCAATAGAATTCGATTGGCTTTAATTTTGGGAGAAGCATAAAATATGATCTCATCACCTTTTCCCCCGGTAAACTCCCGAAGCTTTTCGGCCTCGGCGATCAGGGTCGTAACGGTTTTGTTTTCATGAATCTGCCGGTCTTCACAAACCGGTATGACCAGTGTTTCCATCCGGTCGTTTTTAGAATTAACGGATATTAATTTTAGCATGACAACTTCCTTTAATAGTTGAAAATGAATAGTGTACAGGAACCAAACAACTCCTAAATAACTGAAATAACATATAATATTTTATGTCGGTCGAAAAACAGCGCGGAAAAACATAATAAATAGAAAGGGCAATTCAGTTTCTCAGCATAAACTCACCCATGCCATTTATATTCAATTTATGGTTAATTATCCGACTTCCGGATCTTTGACTCCGTGAACGGTATGTTGCTATATTGGGGGGACTGCCCCGGTACCGGCCTTGATACAAGGGCTTCTGCTATTTTTTCAGCGGATTTGCCAAAAAGCTGGTCTGTGGCAATGGCATCCAGCAGACGGTCTTCCCAGGTGATGGAGTTTTCCTGTACCAGATTTTTGATATGATCGTATTTACCCCCCAGGGCTTTGATGCGGGCCGGCAGCGGAATATTTTCTTTTAGGGCGATATTGAGCAGCAGCAGGTACTCAATCATATTGGCGGTATCGGGTATGGCGGACATCACCGGGATAACGATGATGCTGCGGTTATCCTTGCGCCCCTTGCCGATATAGACGTTGCCGTATTTAATGATGATTCTTTTGGTTCCCTTGAGGTGGGTATCGGTTTCAACCCGTGAAGGGATGGGTTTTAATACACCGGATTTCTTTTTCACCTCAATGGTGGCATCGTCGGTGAGTTCACCCAGTGAATTCAGTCCCCCGATTTTATACAGGATGGCCCCCTGAATACTTTCCACCACGGCCTGAAGATTTTTCAGAACAATAACGTTCCGGTTGGCAAGCTGGGAGACGGTCAGGTCATGAGCGCCCAGGGCATCAAACAGTATCCCGTCAATGGCGGTGCTGATGCGGCTGGTCCCCACCGTAACGGTTTTGGCCTGGTGTTTGATGGCGTCAATGGGTCGTGCCGTTTTATTGATGGCTTTGCCCAGGTACTCAAACAACGTATCGATCATATTCAGGGCCGTGCCCTTTTTGTTGAAATCAAGCTCGAAATCCGTCACGGGAAGGCGACCGGCAAGATATTTGAGCAGTAAAATAAGATCGGTTGTGGCGGCTATGGCGGTGGGAAACTGTTTTTTGGTGATTTTAAGTCTGAATTCCTTGTAAAACCGGACAAATCTTTCCTGAAATGATTTTTCGAGAATAACTTCGTAAACATTCAGCCCCTGTGTGGCATAGTCGTCCAGGCTTTTTTGAATTTCTTCCCGGAACTGGTGGAGAAAACGCGAATTATCGTTAATGGCCAGGGCCGCATAATATCCCCAGATATGTCCGACAAGGGCATTCAGGATCGGCGATAGATGCGGGCTGATGCGCGGGACTTGAAACAGATCGGTGGCATAGGGCGTAAACCGGTTTTCTCCTTCATCGGCGATGACAATGGGG
This sequence comes from uncultured Desulfobacteraceae bacterium, assembly GCA_964522985.1. Classification (GTDB taxonomy): domain Bacteria; phylum Desulfobacterota; class Desulfobacteria; order Desulfobacterales; family 4572-123; genus 4572-123. The sequence goes on along the minus strand of CAZFXX010000251.1, from coordinate 1,119 downwards.
GTTGCCTTGTGGGCCTGAAAAATGGCCGTGTCCTTGACAATATCGCCGACAACGGTGTCACCGGCCCCGGCGGCGCAGACGATGATCAGCGGTTCGGATGACAAATCAATATGTTTTTTATCTTCGACAAAGTCCGATGAAATTGTTTTGTAGCATAATTCACTGAGTTTGATCCGGATTTCATCGGCTGAGGCCTTGTTGGGGCCGCTGCCCACGGCGGCCCAGTATGTTTTATCGGTGGCATGCCGCTGGGCGGAAGCCTTGATTTTCTCTTTCAACGTCAGCACCTGGCGCATTTGGGACGGAATTTTTATTAGTTTTTGAATCTCCCGGGATATGAAATCAGCACCCCGACACCCCTTGATGTCCGCAATATACAGGCTCAGCAGGGCCCCGGCAATGATCTGGGAATAAAATGCTTTGGTGGAGGCCACGGACATCTCGATGTCACGGCCGCTGCTGGTATACAGGACGCCGTCAACCTTGAAGGTGATATCACTGTCTCTTCGGTTGACAATGGCCAGGGTATGGGCGCCCCGTTCACGAACCATATCCACGGTACGATTGGTGTCGGTGGTTGTACCGGACTGGCTGATGGCGATCACCAGAGCATCTGCCATACCCGATTTAGAATCGGTTCCCAATTTAAAGCCGCTGAGCTCGGATGCCTTGAAAGCCACAATCTGGAGGGAGGGCTCGGCCATATAATGGCATAGAATATCGGCACACACCTGGGCGGCAACACCGGCGGTGCCCTGCCCGATAAAAAACACACGTTTAACCTGGTTTTGGGCCAACGCATCTGCAAGTTTGGGGGGGATCACCGTTTCATCAAGGGTGATCAGGTGCCTGTCGGGATCTGACTTGCTGATTTTCCAGCGGTTTTCCAGCGTCTGCGCAACGCATCGTGGTGACTCTGATATTTCTTTTAAAAAATAGTGGGGAAACTCCCTGCGATCAATATCCCGGGAGGTGATATCGGTGTGCTTGATATCATCATCACCGAGCGGTATCACCGTCTTGTCATAGAACATGGCCTGAATGGCGCTGATCCCTCCGGTTGAATCCTGGTCTAAAATAAAAATCTGGCCCTGGGTCGGGCCGTTTTTGCCGGTGACA
>CAZFXX010000250.1:0-4814 GCA_964522985.1 uncultured Desulfobacteraceae bacterium | reverse complement strand
CTGACATGGCACAATTAATTGCAGACCGCAGGGACATTGATTTTGTCCTTTACGGACAATTGGAAATAGACAAACTATGTAAAAATACAAAGCGTTTAACAAAAAAACCTTTGATATGATCATCTCCGAAGCCCGCAACCTTGCCATCAAAGAAATACTGCCGACTTTTGCCGAAGGTGACCGAGAAGGCCTTGTCTTTAAAAACGGAACCGTCCGGGTGCCACAGTGCTTTCACCGGGTCTACGAACTTTTCAAGAAAGGGGAATGGACCGCTCTCACTGCACCCCCGGAACTTGGGGGACAGGGTCTGCCCATGGCGGTGGCCCAGGCCGTGGTGGACTATTTTTTAGGGGCCAATTATTCACTGACGCTGTGTGCCTGGGGCGGTTTCGGAGCCGGAGAGCTGGTGGACGCCTTTGGCACACCCAAACAAAAGGATCTTTTTTTAAAAAAAATGTATTCCGGCGAGTGGAGCGGCACCATGGCGCTTACGGAATCAGATGCCGGTTCAGATGTGGGGGCGCTTGTCACAACGGCGGTAAAAAACAACGACGGCACCTATTCCATTACCGGCAATAAAATTTTCATCACCAACGCCGAACAGGACCTGACCGAAAATATTATCAACCCGGTGCTGGCACGCATAGAAGGTGCTCCCGCCGGCACAAAAGGGATCTCCCTTTTTCTCGTTCCCAAAATATGGGTCAACGACGACGGCAGCCTGGGAGAGCCTAACGATGTTATTTGTACCGGTATAGAAGAAAAAATGGGCATGCACGGCAGCCCCACATGCAGCCTGACTTTTGGCGGTAAAAACAAATGCCGGGGTTTATTTCTGGGTGAAAAAAACAAGGGCATGCGCGCCATGTTCCATTTGATCAACACGGCCCGACTGCTCATGGGCGCTATCGGCTTTACCAATGCATCCGCCGCCTACCTGTATGCAGCTAATTATGCCAAAAAACGCGTTCAGGGGCGTGCACTTGAAAACGCCCTGAACCCGGACGCTCCCGCCGTACCCATTATTCAGCACCCGGATGTCCGGCGCATGCTCATGTGGATGAAATCCCACGTGGACGGCATGCGAAGCCTGATCTATTACGGCGCCCATCTGCTGGATCTGGAAAAACTGGCAGCGACAACCGAAGATAGGGAATATTACGGGAACCTGCTGTCTCTGCTCACTCCGGTGATTAAATCCTTTTGCACGGACTGTGGTTTTGATATCTGCTCCGAGGCAATGCAGGTGCTCGGCGGTTATGGTTACACAAAGGATTTCCCCATTGAACAGCACCTGCGGGATGTCCGGATCGCCGCCATATACGAGGGCACCAACGGCATTCAGGCCATGGATCTGCTGGCCCGAAAGCTGGGCATGAAAAAAAACGTGGTATTCATGAACTATCTCCAGGAAATTCAAAAAACGGTCACCCGGGCAAAAAATTCTCCGGCCACCGGCGATCTGGCCGACAAGGTCAAAAATATTGCCGATAAATTGGGTGAAACCGCCATGTTTATAGGCAATACCGCCATGTCGCCGGAATTCAAAACCGCCTTTGTGCATGCCACGCCCTTCCAGGAGGCCATGGGTGAGGTTACGTTGGCCTGGATGCTGCTGTGGCGGGCTGCCATATCCGCTGAAAAACTGACAAACGGCGCCAAAAAGAAAGATGCAATATTCTACCAAGGGCAAATCAAGACCGCCACCTATTTTATCAATTCCATTCTGCCCGTAACTGCCGGCAAGATGAATGCCATCCAGACCGGTGACGCCTCTGCCCTCGAAGCTGCCGAAGCGATTTTCGGTGGTTAAGTCCAAACATTCCCCCTTGAATCTTTCTTTGAAAGGGATTCAGGGGGATCAAACCATGTCGCCCCCTTTTCCCTCACTTGCCTGTCATCAGACATTTAAATTTTTCATAAAACTGTAACCGTTTCAGATATATTCACGACTTCAATAACAGATATTGCTGAAAACGCAATTGACCGGCATGCGGCTGTTCTCCTGCTGTTTTCGGTTTGCACCTGAAACCGCATAAGGACACACGGGTTCTACCGCGACAAAATAGAAGAAAAAAATTATCAAGATAGAATGTGTATAAAAAAATGAAAGGTGTAAAAAATGAAAATTGGTAAAAAATTTGCAATAATATCAACTGTTGTGATAGGTTTGGCAGGAGCATCGGCAGCAAGTGCCCATTTCTGCAAAGGTCCGATGAAACACGGCATGGGGCAGGGATTCCCGGGTTTGAGGATGGTGATGGCGCTTGATCTTTCCGATATCCAGCGGGATGAAATCCGAGGCATCATCAAAAAGTACAGAACAGAAGGGCAGCAAATCAGGGATCAGTTCGCCCTGGCAAGAGAAAAAATAGCGGCAATAATATTTGCCGACCAGCTTGATGAAGCAACCGTGCGCAACCAGTTTCAGGAAATTGCTCCGCTGATGGAAGATCTGGCCGTTTTAGGCGGCCGTGTCATTATGGAAATTAAAACGGTGTTGACCGCCGATCAGATTGATCTGCTGAAGGAAATACGGGCCGAGCATAACGAAAAACGAGATCGATTCCGGAAATTGCATTAGGAATATGTAGTCGATGATTTGCCCTGAGACGATTGCTGCTGCTGGTTGAAATGCATTTGGGGGCGATCTTTGCACCGGCAGCGCTGCAAAAATTGAGACAAAACACCTGTTTAAGCCGGGTTCTGACGATACTATCCACTGATGACGCATGGGATTTAAAGGAATCGGAAAATAAAAATCGATGCAGGGTCAAACCGCACAAGAGGAGGATGTCGCCGTCATCAGCCGGGTTCTGGCCGGAGAAGTAAATGATTTCGAATACCTGCTGGAAAAATACAAGGGGTATGTTTTCAGCATACTGCAGAGGCATCTCCCCGGAGATGAGGTGGAAGACGTGGCCCATGACGTGTTTATCAGAGCCTATCGGTCCCTGCCGACGCTTAAAAACAGATCGGGATTCAAAAACTGGCTGGCTTCTATCGCCGTGAAAACAACCTATGATTTCTGGCGCCGGCAGTACCGGAATCGGGAAGTCGCCATGAGCGCTCTTTCAACAAAAAACCGCAACTGGCTTGAAGACATTCTGGCGGATGTGTCCAACCAGTCTTTTCAAGCGATCAATGACCGCAAGGATGCCCGTGAAATCCTTGACTGGGCTTTCAGCAGGCTGTCGGCCAAAGAACGGATGATAATCCAACTGATCTACCTGGAAGGCTTTTCGGGTAAAGAGGCGGCCCGGCTCCTGGGATGGAGCACGGCCAATGTAAAGGTAAGATCTTTTCGGGCGCGCAAAAAATTGCGTAACCTGCTTGAAGGTCAGGTAAAACTTTAATTCAGGTAACCATTGCAGGGGCAGCAGGCTAAAGAATATAGGAGAAATAATGACACTATCCACGGCGGGTCATCGCAAGATCAAAAAAGTATTGTCCGTTGCCTGGGCTGAGCAGACGGAGTCAAAAGAGCGCCAAACCTGGCAGGCGTGTACCATGCGGCGAATCCGGCGCATCGGACCACTCAACAACCATCCGGGCTATTTCCTGCAAGTGGGACAGAAAATATGGCGTCTGGCGCCCGTTGCCTGTATTCTAATTATCGCCCTGACCGCAATGGTAATCCACGCTGATTTTATTCCGGAAGATGCTGTATTAACCGTCTTTGACTATAATATGGAAGAGTTGACCCTCAAACAGGTCGTGGGACTGTAAGGAATGGCCATGAAGCGATGGAAGATATTTGCCGGTATATTTCTAATTTTTGCGCTGGGAGTTGTAACCGGCGTGCTGGGGACCGGAATGTTTATCAAACATCGAATCCTCGAATTTCGAGGCGGGGCGCCTTTTATGCGGGACCGGTTTTTGATGCACCGGCTCACCCATGAACTGGATCTTACCGTAGGGCAGCAAGAAAAAATCGGCAAGATCCTGGCGGACATGCGAACCCGGCATCATGATTTTTTTCAGACCAGACGGGCGGAGATGACTAAAATCATTGGTAACGAATTGATGGCGATTAAAAAAGAACTAACTGTGGCGCAGCAGGAAAAACTGGACCGGTTACTGGAAAAATTCCGCCGCCATCGGCCCCGCTTCCACGATAATCCGCCACAAAACCCTTACGGCGCCATGGACCACCCGCCTCTTCTCGGGCATCCCCCTCCGGATCAGGAGGGCAAACCCCGAAGCCCTTGATGGAAATCAAAATAAACATTTTTATTTTTTCACACCATAAAAGATGACAAAGCGTATCCAATACTATATCAGAATGATTTCTATGGCAAAACAGGTGCCGGCTATATTCCAAAAAATCGGGTATACCGGTTAAAAGGAAAGATGGTGAGAATCCATCATAAGCCAGTCATTGCTGTATTCGGGGACGAAAGCCGCTTCATACCACTGGGGACACCGGAAAGGCGCGGTAATTAGACTGATCCGTAAACCAGAAAGCCTGCCTGAATGCCGTATGTATATACCGAAATGCCTAACGGTGTATGCCATCTTTCGGATACCTCGCTGGATGCTATCCGTATCTTTCCAGCCTCCATGCCTCCTTACATCTGGAAATAATCGTACAGTCATAATTTTTTAATATAGAACCGGCATGTTAAAAATTTTGGAAGGGAATACGTATCCTCAAACCGAGTTTACATTATTTTCCCCAAATCCCTGACTGCCAGGTGCTAAAAGGAGTTGCTGAAAACGATTCAGCAATTCTAATTTTGGTAATGGCTGCAACCGCCAGCATGATTAGAAATTGATTTTTAATCGGATTCAGGGAAAACACGAATTTTTTT
>CAZFXX010000249.1:0-4852 GCA_964522985.1 uncultured Desulfobacteraceae bacterium | reverse complement strand
TTTTTGAAAAAATCCCAGGTTTCGCAATAACCGATATTGCGCAGGGTTCCCCGGTACATATTAGCGGCCGACGGGATACCGTATATTTCCCTGTAGGGGATTGCATCGCGGTTAACATAGGCTTCAAAGGCACCGGCTCCCGGGATATCCACAAGCCAGTAATGCTCAAACAGCCGGCTGCCCGGGACCTCGATTATCCGGTCGTCTTCCAGATACCGGCCGTCATTGGTTGCCGCGAGCATGGCCCCTTCCGGGCTCCAGGAGAATTTATAACCCAATGGGTTGTTGTTGTTTTCCAAGGCCGGAAGTCCGCCACAGTAGGAGCGAAAGCCGGTAATTTTGCCCCCGGCATTTTTAGTCCGGTTAATAATTTGCATGGCAGACATATGATCTAGGCCCGGATCTACGCCGATTTCATTGAGAAAAATCAATCCGTTTTGTTTTGCCCGTGAATCCATTGCCTGCATGTCATCTTTGACGTAAGATGCGGTTACCAGATGCTTTTTGTATTCAAGGCAGAGTTCGGCGATTTTGGGGTGAAACATCCAGGGCAGCAGGCTGATGACGATATCAGCCCGGGCAACCGTCTTTTTAAGAAGCGCGATGTTGTTTATATCCAGATCAAGGGCCGTGCCTAAGGGATGATTTGAAACAAGAGATTCAGCTTTTGCCAAGACCTGATCTGCAACGGTAACGTTCATGGTCCCCTGATTAAGCAGGTATTTGACAAGGGGCCTTGCAACCAGTCCGGCACCGAGTACAAGTATTTTTTTCATAAGTCCTCCTCTGATTCTGAAAAGAATTCGTTTATTTGTTTAAAAGATATCCTTTATCTATCGGAATACATTTTTGAAAAAACGCTGTTTTTTCAGGGTCAGTTTTTAAATTTTACAGCCTGGGTACAAAACAGCAAAATGTAAACTATTTTTGATTTGTCATGAAGGATGCTGCTTGGAAATAAACGCTTCCCCCAGATCCATGATACGCCCGTGATCTTCGGGGGCGACCATGGTTTCAATCAACTGATTTGTATAGGTTTTCAACAGGTCAACCGCTTTGGGCGATCCCTGCGTCTGCCAGTTTTCAAGGCTCAGGCCCGGCCAGATCTCATTGCTGTAATCGATTTTGCGGTACAGCCTGCAGGTCAGGTCCGACAGGAGGTAATTGCCGCCTGGGCCTGTGGTTGAAATATCGGTCAGGCCCACCGAGTCGTCATCCAGGGGGAATCCCTGTGAAAAAAGACGTGCCTGATGGATAATCAGATCGGCATAAACCACGAGTGTCGGAGAAAAGGCAAGAGAGTCAAAGTTCCCCCCCACAAAGGGGGCCATTCCCACATTGCCCATACAACCGGTCAAATGGTTCATCCACTGGGTTCCGCTGGCCGGCAGATCGGGCCCCCAGCCCGTACCGCTGCCCGAAGTGCCTGCGTGGGGCAGGTTATAGTGGGCCATCATTTCCGCGCAGGCCAGGTTCAGCAGTATGGTATGGGGCGTATAGAGGGTCAGCATGTTTTTCATGTCAAAGCCGGCAGGCTGGCTGCCGAGAATGACCGGTGTACCTTTTTTTACGATTTGGCTGAACACCAGCCCGGCCAGCAGTTCAGCATTTAATACCGCCAGGGTGCCGGCCGGTGTTATGGGCGTGGTGGCACCTGACATCCCGTAATTACTGTATATTAAAGGCATCCCGCGCTGGATGCATGCCGTCATTTTCTCCGAAGTTTCACTGTTCAGCACCAGGGGGGTGATGGGATTGAAATAGGGAATAAAGCAGGGGTGGCTGCCGAGGTCTCCGGCCAGCAGTTCCATCAGATCAAGCACGGTATTAAACAACCGGTGTTCGGATACGAGAAAAACCAGCGGCTTGACGGTGTTGGCCACCATTTCAAGTGCGGCGTACAGGTCAGCCGTGTTTGCCGGAAGATCCTGAATTATTCCAGGGGTAGATACAATATCAAAATCAGGAAGCGTATTTCCCAGCCGTACAGAAGTTTGCAGATGTTTTCTGGAAAAAGGTTCCACCGTATCGGTGAGCACATCCTGGTAATAAAGGTTGGTGACGCCAATGCCAAAGCGGGTCTGGTTTTTGGAACAGTTACCCAGTTGAAAAACAAAATTTTCTTTACGGTCATAAACATCGATTGTTGCCGGCGCCGCCGTTATGGCCCATTCAATAATTTCCGGTGGTATTAAAACCAGGCTGTCCTTGATTTTACACCCACCTTCTAAAAACATGCTCCGTGTCTGGCTATCCCTCACCTTGATGCCGGTGGTGGAGAGAATTTGGAGAGAGTATTGGTGAACCTGGGCTATTTGTTCCGAATTTAAAACGGTTATTTTCGGTCTTACGATGCTCATCATGAATCTCCGGGCATAGACGGCTGTTTGTTTAGTGCGTTTGCCCCTCAGCGGCTTAACCGTAATGGTTCAGGGGATGTTGCTACCAATGCGACAACACATATCAATGCCGGAAGGAGGTGTCAAGGTATTTCAACAGAGGCGGTAACTTTGGGACTTGGCTTTTAAGATTTTACCAGGTGGGGGCAACTTATCAGGAAGAGCGGCGGCATATGGGTGAAAATGGGATATCCGGGATCATGGGATCAGGGGCACGTTGATACCCCCTTAATCCCATGATCATCAGTGACGCGGATGTTTGAGATTCACCCTGTTTATTCTTTTATCCCGGAAATATAATGTTCTGCTGAAAATGCTGCGATGGCGGCATCGCCCACGGATGTGGCAATTTGACGAAGCGGTGTGTTACGGACATCCCCGGCTGCATAAACACCGGGTACCGACGTTTCCATTTTTGCATCGGCGATGATAAAACCACCCTTATCGGTTTGAACGGTATCTTTAACAAAACGCGTATTGGGGTTTATACCGACCCACATGAAGCAGCCATCCACGGCCAGGTCTTTTTTTTCACCGGTTTTGACATTTTTCAGGCCCACTTTTTCGACATTAAAAAAGCCGGTGATACCGGTGAGCACCGTATCCCATAAAATTTCTATTTTATCGTTGGCCAGGACTCGTTCCCGGAGAATACCGGTGGCCCGCAGTTCGTCGCGGCGGTGAATCAAATATACTTTTTTGGCAAATTTTGTAAGGTACAGGCTTTCCTGGACGGCAGTATCGCCTCCGCCCACTGCAGCCACAGTCCGGTCTTTATAAAAGGGGCCGTCACAGGTTGCACAGGTGGACAGGCCCTTGCCGTAAAATTTATCTTCTCCCGGAACGCCGAGTTTACTGGGAGAAGCGCCGGTGGTAATGATAAGTGCATGGCTTGTAATTGTTTTGTCGCCGAGGGCGATTTTTTTAACCGGCTTTGACAAATCAAGGGCTGTCACTTCACTGTTTTCTATTTTTAAGCCGAAGCGTTCCGCCTGCTGGTGTATTTTTTGTACCAGGTCCGCGCCGGTAAGGCCTTCGGGGAAGCCCGGGTAGTTTTCGATCCAGTCGGTTACCAGAATCTGCCCACCGGGCACCAGTTTTTCGATGAGAATTACATTTAATCTGGCCCGGGCTGCATTAATGCCCGCGGTCATTCCGGCAGGACCCCCGCCGATAATTACAAGATCATAATCGGGTTTTACCATGGTTAACTCCTGTTTTTATGTTATTTTCTTTAAAATCCAGGCCCGGGCTTTGTTTTACGGCCAGTTTCCAGGCTGCATTGTTAAACAATAATGCCATGTCAAACTTGTTTTCACAAGAAACAATAATAGATGGATCACACAGTGACGGGGTATTCAAAAACTGTGCCAGTGGGATTTTTTAAAAAAATCAGCCGTTCAAGAGGCTTGTGGCTGTTTTCGGCACAGGAAAACTGTACCTGTACCGGGATTGAAAGGCAGCTTTTTATTTTCAAATATCGCAGGCCAACGTGTAACCAAACGTAACTTATTTAAAGTGGTAACGTTTGGTAACGAAAAAGTCCCTCATCATACCACTCATCCCAAAGATGCATCGGATTTTTATGGCCATTTTGTTCCATCCATGCTATTTTTTTATCAAGTTTTTTACTCCGCCGCACAAAGCGCGCGGATCGATCAATGGCGGTGTTTTAATGAAAATACTGGTGGTTTCAGATACCATTGAAAAAACATTTTATCCCAAAGTCGATCCTGATAAACGCCCGACCCCGGATCTGATTATATCCTGCGGTGATTTGCCCCCGGAGTACCTCTCTTTTTTGGCCGCAGCCTTTCAGGTGCCTTTGTGTTATGTCCGGGGTAACCATGATATCCGGTATGATTCAAAACCCCCGGAGGGGTGTATTGACATGCATGGCAGGCTGGAGCGCTTTGGCGGGGTTAAAATATTAGGACTTGAAGGATCCCGGTGGTATAATGGCGGCCCCAACCAGTATACCGAGCGTCAGATGAAAAAAATAATCAAAAGCCTCAAGTGGAACATATGGTGGAATAAGGGCGTTGATATTGTTATTACCCATGCACCGCCGCGCCATATTCATGATGCTGAAGATCGGTGCCACAAGGGGTTTAACTGTTTCCGACAACTGATCAACCGGTATTCCCCGCGTTATTTTCTGCATGGGCATATTCATAAGTCTTTTGATGATTCTGCGTACAGGATAACCATTGAAAACCAGACGAAAGTTATCAATACCTGCGGTTATTATTTGTTTGACATCGAAAAAACCGAATTTTTTGAAGAGAGAAATTATTTAATAAAAATTAAACGGTCCATAAAAAAAAGCCCTGAAGAAGACAAGGTAAAAAGTTTCCGGGAAGCCCAGCAAAAGGAACAGGCCTTTGACAACCGCAAGATCGGTGTTCGGAGGGTGCCTTTGGGCAAGATTGTCGGCAGCGTCGGGCGATACC
>CAZFXX010000248.1:0-4963 GCA_964522985.1 uncultured Desulfobacteraceae bacterium | reverse complement strand
AAAGGTAGACGGCTGAAGTTAATCTATTGGTGGGCACAGCCCACCCTACGATTTGCTACCGGCCTTCTGGTGTTTTGATTTTAAGCGGGTAGCCATTACGTCAAACCTTGCCTGCAATTGTCAACATGATGGCATTTTGAACATGCATTCTGTTTTCGGCCTCATCAAAAACAATGGAATTTTTGGATTCCATCACCGCGTCGGTTGTTTCGCGGCCTCTTTCCGCTGGCAGGCAGTGCATGAAATAGGAGGTTTTGCCGGTGGCCGCCATGAGATCCGTATTGACCTGAAAGCCTTTGAATAGTTCTTCCCGCTGCAGGGTCTCATGCTTTTGCCCCATGCTGGCCCATACATCGGTGTACACCACATCGGCGTCCTTGACGGCCTTTACCGGGTCATGAACAATTTCAATGGTGGACACGTCCGCTGCCCGGGCTGATTTAACGGTTTCAGCATCCGGTGCATATCCTTCGGGGCAGGCGCATACGAAGTGAAGCGGCAGACGCTGTGCCAGATTCAACCAGGAGTGAACCACATTGTTGCCGTCTCCCACATAAACGACTTTCAAATTGTCTATGTTTCCCCGGTGTTCGAAAATTGTAAAGATATCGGCCATCACCTGGCAGGGATGATTGAAATCGGTCAATCCGTTGATGACCGGCACCGATGCGTATTTTGCCAGTTCCAGAATATGGTTGTGGTCAAAGAGCCGGGCCATGATCATGTCATTGTACCGGCTGATGACCCGGGCCAGGTCTTTGACCGGTTCCCGTTTGCCAATGGAAATGTCGCTAGGCCCCAGATACAGGGCATGACCGCCGAGTCGAAAAAATCCAGTCTCAAAGGAGATCCGTGTCCGGGCCGACGGTTTGGCAAAAATCATGGCCATGCTGTGATTCTTGAATGGTTTGTAATCTTCCCGGTTTGCAAATCGGGTTTTAATTTCACCGGCAAAATTTAGAATCTCCAGAATTTCGGTTAGAGAATAATCGTGAATGTGTAGAAAATTACGTTTCATAAGCTTTTTCCTTCTTTTTTTATTGGTATTGCATCTATCTGTTACCGATAGGCCATATGTCTGGAAAAAAATCAATACCCAAAACAACATCTTTGGATAAAAATCGCTGTTTCCCTTTCAAGCCGGCCTATTTTTGAATCGAGATGCTAAACCTGAAACCGGCACAGGAATAAAATTCAAAACATCGGGAATGCCGATCAAAATAATGCTTGACAAGTTTAATTATTTTGCGGTTAAACTTAATACAAGGGTGGAGAAAAATAATTTACCCCATTCTGATTGCCTTTTGGCCCGGCTTCTGTGTTGCATAAATCATTTAACACATAGGGTTCGCAATATCCAACATAACGTGAAGACGCGTCGGAAATTAAACCTCCTCTGGGATGACACTGTAAAATAAATAACGCATTGTATGTGTTTATTTTTTTAAGTTTCGAGTTTCAGGTTGTAAATCCTGAATGAACTATGTGAGGGACACGGTATGAAACAAAACAAATTTAAAAAGACCACCTGTCAACTGCTCGAATCCGCCGATATCCAAATTAATGGTCAGCATCCCTGGGATATTCGGGTCCATAATGAAAATTTTTATGAAAGAGTACTGACCAAAGGCTCCCTGGGCCTGGGGGAATCTTACATGGAAGGGTGGTGGGACTGTGAAAAGCTCGATGAATTTTTCTGCAGGATCCTTTTAAAAAAACTGGACGGTGCGGTTATTTCCTTCGGCGATTCCCTTAAAATTCTCAAGGCCCGCCTGATCAATATGGGGAAACGCTCAAAAGCCTTTGAAATAGGCAAACGGCACTATGATATCGGAAACAGGCTTTATCGCAGGATGCTTGACAAGTTGATGATCTACAGTTGTGGATACTGGAAAAATGCTGCCGATCTCGACCAGGCCCAGGAGCACAAGCTCGACCTGATCTGCCGCAAGCTTCATTTAAAGGCCGGTATGCGGCTTCTGGATATTGGCTGCGGCTGGGGCGGGACCGCCAGGTATGCCGCAGAAAAATATGGCGTCAAAGTTGACGGCATAACGGTTTCAGAGCAACAGGCAAGTTTTGCCAAAAATCTGTGCCGGGGGCTTCCGGTTGAAATCCGCATGCAGGATTACCGGAGCCTGGAGGGGATTTATGACCGTATCGTATCGGTGGGCATGATCGAGCATGTAGGCGTCAAGAATTATGATGTTTTTTTCAAAATCGCCCGGGAACATCTGACGAATGACGGCCTGTTTTTATTGCATACTATTGGGTCAAATGAGTCAGAAGTCAACGTCGATGCCTGGATTGATCGATATATTTTCCCGAATTCAATGATTCCTTCCGGAAAACAGTTGCTTGAAGCCAGTGAGAGCGATTTTATTATGGAAGACTGGCATAATTTCGGCGCTGATTATGATAAAACCCTGATGTGCTGGTATCATAATTTCGAGAGTGGCTGGAAAGAGTTGAAAAAAAATTATGATGAGTGTTTCCATCGCATGTGGAAATACTACCTGCTTGCGTGTGCCGGATGTTTCCGGGCAAGGCAGCTCCAGCTCTGGCAGGTTGTCTTTTCTCCTGAAGGGCATTTGGGAGGATATACAAAGCAGCTTTAGGACATGGCTTTAATTTTTCTTTTGCCTGCCGATCCTGCGTTGTTCATAAATCGTTTTAAGTTTCCGAAAACTTTTATTTCCAAGGATTCCCCTTACTTTAACCACGAATTTGAATTTTTCTCTGGCCAGCCGGGATCGGGCGTCTTGGAAGTTTTTTAGCTGCCGCATGGTCGCAGCCTCATCCAAATTATTTTTTTCCATCAGATTGTCGAGTTCAAAACGCTCTCTTTCCATATTGCTTTTAAGTTCGAACATGTTGCGTCTGCTGCGGACAAACGTCTCGTCGAGCTGTTGTATCTGCTTTTGAGTAAGTTCAAGAGATTCGGTGATGCGCGGAACGTGCCACCATTTTCCACCAGGCAGCTCCTGACAGCTCAGAACAGAGGTGGTCAAAAGCAAAAAAGTTATACACAGCATGCCGCCTACTATTTTTTTTATCATGATAAAGATCTCCTGTTTGCAGAATCATAAGACATGACGTCCGGGCCAAGGGAGGGAACGACAAAGTCGATGAAATCTTCACTCTCCTCTGAGTCCAACCCCTCGGAGATGTCAAGATACACCTGGGGTAAATCATTGTCGATGAGCGTCCGAATCTGGGCCATAAACGTTTCATCATCCGTCTGGCTCCAGGCCGCCACGGGAGGCTTTGTGCCCGACATCCGCAGACCCATGCCGGGCCACCAGATAACGCTGATGAGCAGAAGGGCCGCCACGGCCGTCCCCATTGCCGTTTGCCAGTACAATCGGTGCCGTTTACGGGAGGGGGAAATCGTCGGGGGCAAGTGCACCTGTTTTTGCGGTTTTGGAATAGATTGAGCGGCAAATTTTCCCAATGCCGACAACTCATTTTCAAGTCTTTGTTTTTGGCTGCGGCACAGGGAGCATTTTTCCAGATGTGCCTGTGATGCATCGGGCAGTCTGGCATTATCCACGAGGGCCCAAAGGAGTTGATCTTTATTCAGGTGGGCCTCTTGATGGGTGTTCATGATATTACCTCCTGTAAAAAATCGTGCATGGAAGTCTCTTTTCGAAATTTTTGAAGCCCCCGATACAGATGGGTCTTGACCGTGCTTTCATTTTTTTTAAGGGCTTGTGAAATTTCCCGTATGCTTAACTGGTCCATGAACCGTAATGTAAATACCTCTTTTTCCATCCGTGGCATTTTATCCAGCAGTATCCCCACCTGGTGCCAGAAATCTTTGCGAATTACGTGTTGCAGTGCCCCGGTGGTGTGCTGATCTTCCGGTTCGGGTGTCCGGCCGGCATTGTTTTTGTTGTCAGTGGACGTCATGAAAAAAGAGCGCAGCTTTTTTTTGCGGTAGTAATCGCGAACCCGGTTTAAGGCAATGCTGAACAGCCAGCTTTTAAAGCGGGCATCGTTTTTCAGACGCGGCAGGTGTTTAAATGCCTGCATAAAAATATCCTGGGTCAGATCCTCGGCATCCGGCCGTGAACGAATGCGATAAAAAACCATTCGATATATATTTTCCTGAAATTGCGCCACCAGATGATTGCATGCATGCCGGTTGCCGCCTTTGGCCTTTTGTACCCATCCAACTGCTTCAGAGACGGCATCCGCTGTCCGGGCGGAAGCTGTCGGCGGATCTGAATGTAACGGTGCCGTCTCCATTTTTGCCATCTGTTATTCCCTGTTTTGGATGCGCCCCTTGGAGCGCGGCAGGGGCAGGCGTATTTTTGGGGTCAACTTTTTAAATGTTGGTGCCATTAATATTTTTTTATTTTACGCTGGTTTTTGTTTTTTAACAATATATGACGGGCGGCTTGCCGAATTTGTCTACATCATGAAAAAATAAAGGGGGAAAACTGTTTAAATTGTCGCATGGGGTGTCGTGCTCTGGGTCAGGGATTCATGGCATAGGCCCCGTTTTTGGGGTATACGTATGTTTTCCATATTTTATCGAAAAGGTCAGGGTTGACGGTGGGTTTTTGAATCATTTTCAGGGCCAGGTCCATTTGTTTGGTGGTGCTGCTGGTTTTTGAGTAAAGCTGCAGGGCGAATTTGGAAAAATCGCGGATCATGAAATCAAATATCTGATCGATGAGGTCCGGATCAATTTTTTCGATATGGGCCTTTTCAATAATCAACTGGCCATAGGCCACCAGCGTAAACAATTCGCCCAGGATCAGGAGAAAATCGATATCCCCGGTCTGGGCCTTATTCGGCGCCGCCTGAAGAAGAAATTGTTTCAAAACTTCGATCTGCTCTCTGAAAATTGCTATATTGGGAAGGTCCATGCTGCTGTATGCGATGTTAAAATCATGAAACCGGATATTGCCCAGTCCCCTGGTGGGACCCTGATTAAAAAGAAAATCATCATTGC
>CAZFXX010000247.1:0-4976 GCA_964522985.1 uncultured Desulfobacteraceae bacterium | reverse complement strand
TCATCACCCTGACCCCGGCCCTGACCATTACAAAAGAAGAGATGGATCAGGCCCTGTCAATAAAATTGGTTCCGCGCTGCTTCAACCAGGCAGGCCGGGGATTGCTTTCATCCAAACAAAGGCCTCCGGACTGTAGCAGCTCGCCTGAAACAGTGTGGGGCCACTCACGTATACATCAAAATATTGTAATGCGTTAGAATTGATTCAAATGCGGGAATCGTTGGATTGGACCATCTGTGGATGAACATTAATTGCTGAACGACAACAGCACCATACCGCTAAAAATCGTTATCAGGCCTGAAATTTTGGTCAAATACCGCGCCTCCCCGAGGAAAACCATCCCCATAATAGCGCCCAGCGGAATACTCAGCTGCCGGAATGCGGCGACATAGCTGACATTGGTCACAAAGTTCATGGACAGCAGCACGAGGCCGTACGTCAAATAAATGCCAATACCGGTTTTTGCAGCGGCCACTTTGCTCCTTTTCAATACAATGGCAAAGCTTTTCCGCTCTCTGGCACTGCACAAAACAATCATTATCTTCCAGACGGTGCAGGTCACCGCTTCCAAGGCCAGGTAAATCAGGGTGGCGCTCAACGGGTTGAAACAGCTGCCGGCAGTCGCCCTAAATGCCGCCATGGCCTCTCCGTCCACGACCGTATAACCGGCAATGCATACGGCAGCCATGGCCGCCAGCAGACAGCTCAAATTCATATAACTGCTAATAGAAAATTGACAGATCCGCTGAATGGGCAGTACCAGGCAGCCGACGGTCACCATGATGACGCCGGCGGTAAAAGCCGGCCCGACAACCTGGTTTTCGCCCATCATCGCGGTAATAAAGGTGACCATAATCGCCGGCAGGGAACGTGCCAACGGATAGACTACCGAAAGGTCCCCGGTACGATAGGCACCAGCCAGAAAAGCCATATACACCGCCAGAAAAAAACCCGATGAAATCAGACAAATCCATATGATAGGCGGGATCAGGGGGATCTGATGCCGGTAGATGCCGAGAATGGGCAGCACACACAACACACCGACAAGGTTGGCCACCAGATAAAACGCCAGCGTGGGATTCTCTTTTTTACTTAAAAAATTCCACCCGGCATGGGTAAACGCCGAGACAATGAGAATCACTGCGGCTGTCACGGACATCGCTGGCTTCCCAACCTCTTTGTTATAGATCCTTTTTCAGCTTTGAAACCATGCACCTCGCTGTTTCAAGCGGGTTACCCCGGTCTGTATCAGACCAAGATTACCCATACAAAACAGCGTGGCGCCTGTTTTACCGTCTGCCTGTTTAGACCAGTGCTGCCCGAAACAGCGGCGATGGGCAACACTTTCTATTAACTGGTCTCGTTTTTCAACAAATGAATTCTTTTTTTCATGATCAGCTTGACTTTATGCCCTTCCGCGAAAAAGCCCCGGTATTGCGGATCGGATTCGTCCAGGTATACGATCTGGTCGCCGATCCGGATCGAATACCGCATGATCGATCCGATGTACATGACGAACTCGATACAGCCATCGAGAGTGTTTTCACCATCCATGGGCTTGTGATTCACATCTGCGATATCGATAGATTCAGGTCGAACAACCGCCTTTAAACGGTCTCCAATAGCCACATCAAACGATGGCATTTTCAAATTCAGGCACCCCTGGGGAATTTCAAAACGCATTTCATCACCGGATATGCCCTTCACCTTTCCTGAGAAGAAATTAATATGGCCGACAAAATTAGCCACGAATTCATCCACGGGTTTCTCATAGACTTCCATCGGCTGACCGATCTGCTTGACAATTCCCTGGTCCATGACCACCAGAAGATCTGAAATCGACATGGCCTCTTCCTGGTCGTGGGTGACAAAGATAATGGAAAGCCCCAGCTGACGCTGCAGCTTTCGGATCTCTTCACGCATGGCAACGCGCAGGTTGGCATCCAAGTTGGAAAGGGGTTCGTCCAGCAACAGAATTTTAGGGTGCAGGCTGAGAGCCCTGGCCAGGGCCACCCGTTGCTGTTGGCCGCCGGAGAGTTCATGCGGCTTCCTTTGTCCCAGCCCGTCTAACTGCACCAGGTTGAGAAGCCTTTCCACTTCCCTGTCGATCTCCGCCTGCGGTTTTTTCAGAATTCGCAGCCCAAAGCCGATATTCTGGGCCAAGGTCAGGTGGGGGAAAAGTGCATAGTTCTGGAAAACCATGCCCGTGTCCCGGCTGTTGGGCGGGACACGGGTAATATCCTCGTTGTCAAGAAGCATTCGGCCTTCATCCAGTTCTGTAAACCCGCTGATCATGCGCAGCAGCGTCGTCTTACCGCAACCGCTGGGGCCCACGAAAGTAACCAGTTTTCCCCGGCACAGGGAAAAGGAGACATCGTCTACCGCCACAAGCCGGCCGAACCGTTTGGTTATGTTTTGCAGTTCAAGAATATATCCGTTATTTGCATCGACCATTGTCAAATTCCTTTCAGAACACTTCGGTTTTGGTATATTTTCCAATTGTCTTTAAAATCCCCATACAGGCGATGACCACCATAATCAGCATAAGTGAAATCGCACAGGCCATGCCGAGAAACCCCTCTTCGGCTACCGACAGGATGTAAAGGGCCGCCAGATTGTTGCCGGGGGTAATCAGGAAAATAACGGCACTTACCGCGATCATACCGACCATGAAGGTGTACACAAAACCGGCCACCAGGGCCGAGCTGATCAGCGGCAGAACAATCCTCGTAAAGGTTCGAAAGGGACTGGCACCCATATCCACGGCCGCCTCCTCGATGGCGATGTCGATCTGATGCAGTTTGCTGGAACCGGCCTCCAGGCTGACCGAAAGATTCCGGAAGGCCTCATTGATGATCATGAGAATAAAGGTGCCGGTCAGCTTGAGGGGCGGATGGTTGAAAAAGATAATGTATCCCACGCCCAGAACGGTACCCGGCACGGCAAAACCAAGCAGAGACATGAATTCCAGCGCCTTTTTGAAAGGGATGCGCTTGCGGACCAGAATATAGGCTATGGTCACCCCGATGATCGGCGCTATGAAGGCGGCGCTTAAAGCAAATTTAACACTGGTTACCAGAGACCGCAACCCGTTGCTCGACTGGAAATGGGCCAGGGTAAAGGAGTTGTCGACCATCAGGATCTCGGTAAAGGCCCCGAAAAAAATCATGCCGAAGCACATGACGATCATGATCGACACCGGCGAGACAATGGCCATCATCGGAAAAAAAATTTTCGGATTCATTTTCCGTTTTTCGCTCTGCTGGGGCTTCCCCCCAATGGTGGTATAGGCTTTGCCCTTGAGAACATATTCGTGGAGGATGAACATCAGCAGACTCGGCATCACCAGAAACACACAGAAAACTGCCGCCATTTCCAGGTTGTTTTCACTCATCCATAGAAAATAGGCATCCGTGGCCAGAAAGGACAGACCGCCGCCGATGAGCATGGGGTTCCCGAAATCCGCGATGGACATGAGAAAGACCAGCAGGGCCGCCTTGGTAATCCCTGGTGCCGCCAGGGGAATGGTGATCTTGAAAAGGATGTCGATATCGCTGGCGCGCATATCGCTGGCCGCGTCCTCGAGATTCGTTCCCAGTGATCGCAGAACGTTTTCGATCATCAGGTAGCCCAGGGGCAGAAATGTAATCGCCTGCGCGATGATGACGCCTGGCCAGCCGTATATATTGAACGGGAGATGTAACAGCTTTGTCAGCATGCCCGAGCGTCCGCCAATCAGAATCAGGGCCAGGGCAAAAATAAAAGGCGGGGCCACCAAGGGAAGCAGGCCCAGGATTCGCATGGGGCCCTTGACATACCGGGGCCCCTTTAAGCCTACAAAGGCGAAACAAAAGGAGATCAGCGTGACCAGTGTAGTGGTGACGCACGCCAGAACGACACTGTTTCTAAAGGCCCGATAGTAATAACTGTCGGAAAAAAACTCCACGTAGGTGGAAAAACTTTTCAGGGTTTCCTGTCCCAGCCGGTACTTTATCGTGACCCCGTAGGGCGCAAGTTGCGCTGTTGTTTTTTTCAGCAACCGTTTGGCGTCATGCAGTCCCTTGAGATCATCCCAGTGCTTGTGAAACCGGAGAACGACGACCGCCGCGCCGGGATTGACTGCAGGCCGGACCTCTTCTATCCCCTCAATGCCCTTAAGGGCCGCCAGGACGGGCCGGATGACCTGGTCCCGGACCTGGGTCTCATCCTGCAATGCATGCTGACAGCGGATGGTGACGGTGGGGTACGTGACGGTAAAGCTTTTGACCAGTACCGATCCGATGGGAAAGACGATAAAAAGAAGAATCAGAACCAGCAGTACGGTTGTGACAGCCACAAGGCCGCGGCTGCGTAGAAAATGCCTGAAATCTTCAATAAGGTTGTAAAGAAACCCTTCTTCATTCGAAATACGCATCTGCAGCTCCGATCAGGATGAAAATAATCGCAATGAAATAAGGGGAACCCCCGCAATCCATGCAGGAATTCCCCTATAAAAACCCGACGCTTCGACAGATTACCGCTGGAAGCGTTTCTTCCACTCGCTCATGATCCGTTTCTTGTTCTCACCGGACCAGAGAGCATCATATTTCATCAGGTTCGGATTCAGGCTCACCCTTCCGGGGATACCCGGACGGGTGACCTTGGAACGCCATTTGCCGATCTCGGTCTGGCCTTCCTTTGACCCCAGCCAGTCGACCAGTTTTTTGGCCCCCTCAAGATTTTTGCATCCCTTTAAAATCGCAACCGATTCAAGGTCAAACGCGGTACCCTCTGTCGGCACGAGCCCCTTGATGGGGAATCCTTTTTCCACGCGACCAAAAATAGCCTGGTCCCAGCTGATGCCGATGGCGTATTCCCCCTGGGCCACCAGCTGCGACGGGGCTGAACCGGATTTGGTATACTGTGCCACATTTTTATGCATATCGCCGAGAATCTTCCAGCCTTCCTCTTCACCAAAAAGTTGCATTACCGCGGCC
>CAZFXX010000246.1:0-5008 GCA_964522985.1 uncultured Desulfobacteraceae bacterium | reverse complement strand
CTTCATTGTCCTTTGGGAGCCAGGTGAGTTTCAGATCCTTCGGCGCTGGCCCATCGTCCAGGTTGTCGAAGCGTACAAACGCGCTGCGGGTATCAATGTCGACCCAGTTCCTGCCCGGTTTCTGCGACCCTGCAGCGCAGCTTATCGCCGGATCGTACATTTTCAACCGGCAGGGTAAAACCAACACACCCGCGTCGACACATATCGATCTCTTTTAACTGAGGACGATACTCAGTGGCCAGGGTAGCGCCGACCCGGCGTTCATTATGCAACAGTTCAATTTCAACCGGCAAATCGCCGCTGTCATATGCGGCCCAGCCAAAAATCCTGCCGTCTGCATTTGCGGCGACACGACCATGAACAAACGGCAAGCCTTGATCGTGCAAGACCCGGCGCTGGTCAAACATCAAGGAGGCCAGATGATACAGGGCCATGTCCCCCTGGTTCAGGTTTTGAATTGATTTTATGGTTTCCGGTGCCAAATCATGGACATCTGTGATGGATTCTTTGCCCACATTGACGGCCAGAAACGGAATCTCAAGACCATATTTTTGATTCAGAAGGGCCAGGGAGAATTCATACTGTTCAGTAAGGCCGAGAAAACCGATGGATTCAAACGGGACCCCGTTGAGCAAGCGGTGCTGGCAGTTTCTAAAACGAGGGGCGTGGTAAAATTCTTCAAAGCTTTTTTCATAGCCGTAATTCCTGACAAAATGCTTATATTCGGAAACTACCCGCTGCACCGGGTCGCGAACAAAGGCAACCGCCCTCCCGATCTCCACCACGGGCAGGTATTTTTTAATCGAATAGTGACCGGCTATAAATTCAATTGAATTTTCATAAATGGCTTTATACAGCCCGTATAGGTCCCTGCGCCGGTAAACATGTTCAAAAACAAGTTCGGATGTTTCCGGCGACTTTTTTTCATAATCTTTGAATATTTTATCTTCACCAAAAGCAATTTCGGCACCCTCTCGGAAACTGGTGCCGGCTGTTTTGGGAATGTGTATGAAAAGCAATGGTTTCATTGTAAATTTCTTAAACTGAAATCCTCTCTTGTAAGGGTTAAATTAGGGTTATAGCAGGGATCGGAATCCAGAAGGCCGGCCCAGCGGGATTTCATGAAATTGATTTCCTGCTGAAAACGGGCCTGTTTTTCGGGTGTGTCCTCATGCCCCCGGGAAATAGACTCGTGGTGGTACAATTCCGCAAAAGGGGTCCACAGGTTTCTATGGCCTGCCTGCCTGACCCGAATGCAAAAATCAACATCATTAAAAGCAATGGCTAATTTTTCATCGAGGCCACCGACTTTTAAATATATTTCTTTTCGCACCAGAAGACATGCCCCGGTAACAGCAGAATAGTTCTGGGTCACTAACAGCCGACTGAAATAACCAAAATCTTCTCTTGGAAAATATTTGTGGGCGTGTCCTGCCACGCCGCCAATACCCAGAACAACGCCACCATGCTGTATGGTATCGTTACTGTAGTATAATTTGGCCCCCACGCAGCCTATTTCTCTGCGAACCGCATGGGATACCATTTCCGTGAGCCATCCTGGAGAGATGACCTCGATATCATTGTTTATCAGACCGATGATGCTGCCCCTGGCGTGTTTGACGCCAAAATTATTGATTGCCGAATAATTAAACGGGTGATTATATGCCAGCATTCTTATTTTAGGATATTTTTTCACCGATTCCAGATAGGCCAGGGTCTGGCTGTCGTCGCTCTGATTATCCAGAATAATAATTTCATAATTTTCATAGGTGGTTTTTTTAAGGATGCTTTCCACACATTTTTTCAGGATCTCATGACCATTTCTGGTGGGGATCAGCAGACTGACTTGGGGCAGCGCCTTAGAGGGGACGTAAGTAACCTTAAAGGTGTTTTCAGTCAGGCCTTTTTTAACGTGCACTGTTTTATTTTGACGCCCAAGATAATCCTGTACTGCCCGTATGCCTGCAGCAGTTGTATATGGCTTTGTGTTAGAGTTAAAAGCAGTGGAATCGGAAGTGGCACGCCAATGATAAAGAACCTGTGGAATATGACGAATTTTTTCCGAAGCGGTTTTCGCCACACACCGCAGCAGCAGATCATAGTCCTGAGCCCCTTCAAAGCCTTTGCGGAAACCGTTAATCGATTTTATTAGACTGGTCTTATAAACACCCAAATGGGAAATATAATTTTGAGATAAAAGCAGGTCCGGGTTCCAGTCCGGTTTAAAGTGCGGCTCAAACCGATTCCCCTTTGTATCGATTTTATCTTCATCACTGTATAAGATGTCGACACCCGGACAATTGTTAATCTCTTTGACAACCTCGAAAAGTGCATGAGGTGCCAGCATGTCATCATGATCCAGTAACGCAACATATTCGCCTGCGACAAGCTTAAGGGCACTATTGCTGGCCTCTGAAATGTGACCATTTGTTTTTCTGAAAGTAAGCTTGATGCGCCGATCATTTTGTGTAAATTTTTCGAGTATTTTTTTAACTTCCGGATCTGTTGATGCATCATCGGCAATACACAACTCCCAGTTGTCATAAATTTGGGTAGTCACCGAGTCAATGCAGGCCCGCAGATGAATTTTATCTGAATTGTAGGTGGGTAATACAATGGAAATCAGGGGCCGGCAGGTGAAACGGTTGATCTGGGACAACAGTTTTTGAGGATTGTCGAATTGAGCTGTTTCGTATCGCTTAATCCAGGTTTGGTAATCCGATGTATGGGTATTGGGCTGAAAACACTCATCGTATGTTTGTATCAGGTGGTTTAGAATTTCTTTTTTTTCACCATATCCCCTGATCGTTTGTTTTCGTGAGGCGATAGTAATTTCATTATAAATGGTTTGATAGGCCTTGCCGGTATATTGCGGGTGGACATTGCATAGTTTTTTTAGCATCAGTTTGCGGGCATAAAACCCGGCCACCTTGCAAAACCGCAGATGTTTTATGCTGAAATTACAGGATTTTTCAGATGGAACAAAACTTAATTCTTGCGGCAGGTGCGGTAAATAAACGAGACGTTTGACGGTTCGGCCGGATACCACAGGTAGTTGAAAAGTTTCTTTTTCTTCAAAATCCGCGCCGTAGTCAAAATAGAATTTTGCCGATAATTGATGAATATCTGCACGAATCTTTATTTCCACCATATACCAACCCCAAGGCATCAAGCTCTTAGCCGGTTTCAAGTGGAACATCGGATCTGCGCTTTCAGCTCCCCAGTCATACTCGCTCCCAGGTTTCCGGGTTATATTCTCGTCAGGTTCGAGCTGAAAATATGTATAGCGATTCAGCCATCGCTTCAGTCCACCGATTGTTTTTCGAATCAAATATAATACCTGCGCCTTGCTACGATTAGAGATAAATTCTAAAACTCACTTAAACATTATCAATAAAAAATGAAATTACATTTTATGCTATTTGACAACTCCACCCTATTATACTAAAAAGATATTTAATTAAAGGAGTCAATTATGATAAATTATTTTAGAAACAAACAGGCCAGAATTATTCAGTCCATAACCGATACTTTTGTTCGAAAAAAATATATGCAGAAACTGGTTTCCGCCAACAGGTTGGTGGGACTGATCGGCCAGAGAGGGGTGGGAAAAACGACGTTGCTTTTGCAGTACCTCAAACAAAATTTCAAGGTCAACGAATTTTTATACTTCAGTGCCGATGATATCTATATCGCAGACACCAAACTCTACGATATCGCCGATATGTTTGCAAGACTTGGCGGTAAGGTGCTGGTTATTGATGAGATTCATAAATATGACAACTGGGCTCAGGAAATAAAAAATATCTATGACTCATTTCCAGAGATGCTCATCAGATTCAGCGGATCCGCCATGCTGAACCTGCTTTATGAAAAGTATGATCTCAGCAGAAGATGTGTTACCGCGTATATGGATACATTAAGTTTTAATGAATATCTGGATCTCAGCAGCGGCTGCAAACTGGCTGTTCTTCCCCTGAAAGAGATCTTAAAGCACGGTTCGGAAATCAGTCTTGATCTGGCACTGTCCCGGTCCAATATTTACAGTGATTTTAAAGATTATCTAAAATATGGGGCATATCCGTTTTTTATGGAAAATAAGGATGAATTTAAAAACAAGCTTTTTAATGCCCTGCAGAAAATAATTAATGAAGATATCCCGTCCTGCCATAAAATTGATTATGTCCAGACACGTATATTTAAAAAACTCATTGCAAAATTAATCGAGTCAAGGGTACCCTATAAAGTCAATGTGTCAAAATTATCCTTGGAACTTGGCATTACCCATCCCACTTTGAGTATCTATCTGGACATGCTCAAAGATTCGAAAATTTTTCATCCCATAAAAAAATATTCAACCCGGGTATCCAGAAAACCGGCAAAATTGCTCTTTGACAATACCAATATCCTTTATGCTTATGCCGACGAATTTGGAACGGATGTGGACGTCGGGACGATCAGAGAGACTTTTTTTGCAAATTGCTTTTCCGGTATTTATTATTCAGATGTCGGAGATTTCAGGGTAGAGGATGCTATCTTTGAAATCGGCGGAAGAAATAAAACCTTTAAACAAATCAAAGATGCACCAAAAAGTTGTCTGGTTATTGACATTGACTACACAACAGATGCTCGGAAAATACCCCTCTGGCTTTTTGGCATGATGGCTTGAACTGACCATGTGCCAATCCGGCCGTTTTGCTTGAGAATGAAAATGGGCAAGAACAAGGGGCAAGAACAAGGGGCAAGGATTCTTTTGGCTCATATTGAGATTTATAAAAGAGTCAAGAGCCGACTTGACCCCTTTACGGATGCCCCCGAGTACCGAGTGTTCACCTGAGAACTTCAACTGAATATTGGTTGAACCTACTGTCATGAGTTACAACGGGAAGACGGTTTAGAATTGCAGTAGCGATAATAATTCTGTCGGCCGGGTCTTTGTGGATAAACGGTAGGGAGGCTGAGAATAATGCTATTTTACCGGTTATCGGTATTTCAACAAGATCGTGGA
>CAZFXX010000245.1:0-5037 GCA_964522985.1 uncultured Desulfobacteraceae bacterium | reverse complement strand
TTTTTTTTTCAAAAGCAAAAAAATAGATGATCTTTTTCTTGAGTTTTTTGAAAA
Organism: uncultured Desulfobacteraceae bacterium; assembly: GCA_964522985.1. Classification (GTDB taxonomy): domain Bacteria; phylum Desulfobacterota; class Desulfobacteria; order Desulfobacterales; family 4572-123; genus 4572-123. Next base: position 4,983 of record CAZFXX010000245.1, on the reverse strand, counting down.
TCCTTGGAAGTTAAAAATAATCGATTTGAAATATTTCCGGCCGAGCTGGTGTGCATCCCTGCTATTTTTCACAAACCCATTAAATTTGATCGTATCCATATACTTCCTGGCAGAAACTGAAAAACAGAATCAAAGATAGGTGGCATAGTGGAAAATGAAATTCAGCAAGCGCAAGCTATATACCAGCTCATTGCAGAGTTTTTTATCAATTATAGTTTTCAGATATTCGGCGCATTTATTGTCGGGATTCTGGGTGTAGTGGTGGCTCGGAAAATTAGTAATATCGTATTGAAGCTCTGTGAGCGTAAAAAGTTGGATGTTACCCTCAGCCGTTTTGTTGCCAGTGCTGTAAAAATTACCATTATCGCCATGGTGGCGATTATCGCGCTTGGAAAGGTTGGCATCAGTGTCACCCCGTTTGTTGCGGCTATCGGCGCCCTGTCTTTGGGAGCTGGCTTGGCAATGCAGGGTTTGCTGTCCAACTACGGCGCGGGTTTAAATATTATTATTGCTCGCCCGTTTATCGTGGGGGACACCATTCGTGTTCAAGGTGTGATAGGTCAGGTAAAAGAAGTACGCTTGGCATTTACCCTGCTTACTGATGAAGATGATGTGGAGATTACAATTCCCAATAAACATATTGTTGGAGAAATTATTCACAATTCTCATACGGATACCCTGGCGGAAGAAACAGTCGGTGTTGCTTACGATAGTGATCTCGATAAAGCAATTGAGGTGATCAGGCAAGCCCTGGAAAGGACCGATAAGGTAAGTAACGTCAGAATGCCGCTGGTCGGCATAGAAGATTTTGCGGAGAGCTGCATCAATATCGGGATTCGTTTCTGGGTACCGACCATGCATTATTTTGAAACGCGCTATCGTGCCAATACCGCAATTTTTGAAGCGCTCCAGGCTGCCGGGATTATCATCCCCTTCCCGCAGCAAGAAATTCGGATCCTTAATAAGGCGTATTTGCCTGAGAAAAATGAGCCCTGTGAAGATATACTGAAGAAGTAATTAATGATCCGGAGATGAAGGGGCTTTCCCCACGAAACCTGAAATATAAGCGAAAATTTGCTGAATCATGGAGGGATCGTCAATTCGTGCAATCCATGGCGAAATGAAATTTTTTAAAAGGCAAATAAACTACCCCGCAGAAGAGCTGCGACGTATCAAAAATGAACTTTTATCTTTTTAACCCTGATGCAGAGCATCGAGGAATTCTTTTGATTAAATTTTTAATATTTTTATTAGGGATATCATGAAAATCATCGATTCAACAATTATTACCAAAATAAAATTCGTTACCCTTTTTGCCGTCAAGTACATGGACCGAAGAGGCAACCCCAAAGACTGGCACATGGTCAGTCGGGGGGATCAACCCAAATGTATCACCAAAGATAACCAGCGCCCCGATGCTGCCATCATTGTCCCTTATCACGCCCGGGAAGACAAACTGGTGGTGATCCGGGAGTACCGGGTCCCTGTGGGCGACTACATGTACGGCTTCCCCGCCGGGCTTCTCGACCCTGGCGAAGACCTCGCTGTGACCGCCGGCAGAGAGCTCCATGAAGAGACCGGTCTGGACATAGTCACCCTGTACCGTCACAGCCCGGCCATATACTCCTCTGCCGGTATCACCGACGAGGCCATCGCCATGGTCTTTGCCGAGGTGGCGGGCACGCCCAGCATTCGCCAAAACCAGGATTCGGAAGATATTGAGATTTTTCTGATGGATCGGCGGCAAGTGGGGCAGCTGCTCCACCGCAGCGACATCGTCTTTGGCGCCCGGGCCTGGCTGACCATGGACGCCTACGTCCGTATGGGGAAAGCGTACCTGACAGGAGGCGAATAAAATTCCAAAAAAACCAGGGAAAAACGCGTTTATGCCACGTAAAGCAGGAGTAGATGCGCCAGGCGATGTGTGAGCAAATAATTTGCGTTGACGCTTGTTTAAGATTTGAAATTTGGTGCTTGCAATTTGTTATTTCCGGGTTATCCGGAATAGGGATTTAGTACAGGAAGATCATCTATACGCACACCGGTATTCAGTCCACGACATGCACCAGGGTGGATGCCGGCACCAGGCGGACTTTTTTTTGCAGTTCCGGAAGCATTTCGCGCAGTATTTTATAGGTTTCCATATGGGGATGGGCAATACCGATGGCCTGTCCGTTTTTTTGGGCGGTCCGGATCAGTTTTCTCATCTGCCCGCGGATAAAATTCGGCGTCTGGAGATGGTCGATAAAGATATCGCGTTCGGCAAACGGCAGTTGCATAAGCCTGGCAGACGGACGGCACAGGGTGTGGCTGCAGGTCCGGCTGTCAATAAAAAAAAGGCCTCTTTTTTTTAAGATGGAAAAAACCTGATTCATCTGGGTGGAAATGGTGGTCATCTTGGATCCCATATGGTTATTGACCCCTTTAATACCCGGAACAGCCGCGATATCCAGGGTCAATTGGCTGATCAACTGGTCCGGTGTCATACGGGTCAGCAGGGCACCAGGGCCTGGATTCACTTTTGGATATTCATTCGGTTCCATGGGCAGGTGCAGCATGGTTTCCCATCCCTTGGAATGAACAGCTTTCAGAATATTTTTCTGAAAAGTGCTGTAGGGCAATATGGAAAAGGTAAACACCGCATCCAGAGACAAAAATTTATCAGCCATGTCCCGGTCATATCCAATATCATCAATGATGATGGCTACTTTTGGTAATTTGTCCGACATCGGCGGTAGAACAGGCGCTGTCACCGGCTTGTCGATCACCTTTGGATGAGGATATACTTCGTATCTGGGTTTTTGCACCACAGGCTTCGGAGGAATACTGGCCCTGGCTGTAGCCGTCGGGTATGCCGGCGTTGCCGGTACTGGATGTTTGATAAAATACTTCACCATCACTCCGGCGGTAACCACCAGCACGACAAGCACCAGTAAACCGCCCACCCCCTTTTTAAGCTGGGCCCGGCCGCTGTATTTTTTTTTGCGACTTTTTTTTAAAACCGTTTTTTTACGTTGGGTCACGGGTGATTTACTTGTTTACATTCTGAAAGATATTATAGCTGATAAGGATCTCAAGTGCCCGTTTGATCTGGTTGTCCGTCTTGAGGTCCTCTATATTTAGAGGCCCATAGCGGTATCCGGACTGGTGTCGCTTCGGCTTTTGGATCTCGTCACTGTTGGTTTTTTTGTTATTTTTATCGGTTTTGACATCAGGGTCGTTGGCACCGGGTTCGGCATCGAGATGATTCGTCAGATCTTTTTCCTTAAGCAGGCGTTGCTCCGCCGAATCGCCGGCGTCATCATCTATCAGCATGGGTTTGACCTCGATATCGGGCTCGATTCCCCTGGCCTGAATGGAACGACCGCTGGGCGTATAATACCTGGCAATGGTAAGCTTGAGCCCGTACCCGTCCCGCAATGTTTCCACGGTCTGTACGGTACCCTTGCCAAAGGATGTGGTACCGAGAATAAGGGCCCGTTTGTGATCCTGCAAGGCACCGGCCACAATTTCCGATGCACTGGCGCTGCCGCCGTTAATCAAAACAACTATCGGGTAATCGCGCCCGGGGTTATCAGGATGAGCCTTGAAAAGCTTGGTGTTTTTTTCCAAACGTCCCTTGATGGAAAGGATGTCGCCTTTTTCAAGAAAAAGATCGGAAACTTTAATTGCCTGGGGCAGAAGACCACCTGGGTTGCCGCGCAGATCAAGGACAAGCCCCTTTAGGGGAGAAGGGCCGGTTTCCAGTCCGGCCAGGGCGGTCTCAAGGTCTGCGGTAGTGGTTTCGCTGAAGCTGGATACTCTGACATACCCATATCCGGTTTTCAGCACAATTGCCCGAACGCTTTCGATGGGAATAGTATCCCGGATTAATTCGAAATCAATGGGTTTGGGCATACCTTTACGCATGACGGTAATCACCACGGGGGTTCCTTTGGTACCCCGCATCATTTTCACGGCTTTCCAGAGCATCATATCCTTGGTGAGCTGACCATCTACCTTGATAATGATATCCCGGGCCTGGATGCCGGCCTTGTGGGCCGGTGTTCCCTCTATGGGCGACACCACCGTTAAAAAATTTTCCTTCATCTCTATCACAATACCAATACCGCCGAATTCACCATGGGTGTCGACCTGCAGTTCTTCAAAAGCCTCGGGTGGAAGCAGGGCTGAATGCGGATCAAGCCCCTGCACCATACCCTGGATCGCCTTGTGGAGAAGCGCTTTTGTTTCCACCGGGTCCACATAGTTTTTTTCCACCAGCTCCACCACATCGGTGAATAATTTAAGCCCCTCGTAGGTTTCATCGTTACCGGCAGACAGGTTTTGGGAAAAACCCGCAGCGATGGTCCAGAAAATAACGGCGGTCACCAGCAGCGGCCACAGCTTTATATGGTGTTTCTTTTCAACAGTCATCATATACAATACTCCCTTTATCCTTGTTGGATCCATGCTGCCGGATCCATTGGTTTGCCGTGATGACGAACCTCGAAATGAAGCCTGACCCCTGTCATGGAACCGGTATCTCCCACTGTAGCGATGACTTCATCTGTTTCCACACTCTCATCCTTGGCCTTGAAAAGCTCTTCAGCGTGAGCATAAAGTGTGTAATAGTTATCCCCATGGTTGATGATCAGCATGTTTCCATAGCCTTTTAACCAGCCTGCGTACAAAATTCGGCCCTCGAAAACTGCGTGGACAGGTTCACCCCTGTCCGCCCGGATATTAATTCCGCTCTGGAAATTAACCACATTAAATTTTTTGTTTCGATGGGGGCCAAACAAGGTTATTATTTTACCTTTTACAGGTATCTTAAGCAAGCCTTTATAATCAATAAAACTTTTTAATAATTTTCCCCCAAAATTCTTCTTTTCTTCAGGGCGTTCATGACTCAGGGCGCGAATCTTCAGATCCAGTTCCGTTGCCGCTTGTTTCAAAGATTCGATGACAGCCATTTCCAGGGTTTTGCGCTGACCGATATCT
>CAZFXX010000244.1:0-5049 GCA_964522985.1 uncultured Desulfobacteraceae bacterium | reverse complement strand
TTCAATTTTATCATCAAAAAAATCAACCGCCCAGTCTTTATATCCCTGGTAAACAATACCTGGAATATTTTTTACTAAGGCTCCGTACTTCTCTTGACTCTTCCGAAGCGCTTCTTCTACTTGCTTTTGGTGGGTAATGTCTTTTATGCATTCAATACTTTTTTTCAACTCTTTTTCACTTTTTGTGAGACTCTCACTTAAAAAGGATACGACAACGGCAATAACAACAAACATAACAGCTCGAAAACAATCATTATAAATCTCCACTACGTCTCTAAAAATAGTATCGCTTAAAACCAAGACTAACCCTAAGAATATGGCTACAGCGATACCTTTTCTTTTCCACCACATGGATGAAAGGATAATCGGGACATAGAAAAAATGACAAAAAACAGTGCCCACATTAAGCATTGCATGAAAATAATAGGTTAGGAAACAGGAGATACCTATCAGAGCGACGATCAGAATACTCTTTTGTTTTTCAATTCCTTTTTTCATCAGTTCCAATTTCCTCATAAATCTGTTTACCTCAGGATCAAAAATTAAATGTTACAACAGAGAATCTTAAAAGTCTGTCGTCTCTTACATGTTTTTTTTGTAGCATTATAGTTAGTTGACTTGTCGCTGATTGTCCTATCTTGAGCAGCAAACAGATATAATTCCATGCAAATGATTCCAAATAGTTTCTCATAGCATTCTATCATTCCGCATCCAGCACCTCTCTTATCCGTTTCAGCATATCCGAAAGCTGGTGGGGCTTTCCAATGAATCCGGCAGCGCCGGAATCAAGAGTGTTTTTTACCTGATCACTAGCCGAATAGCCACTGGCAATGATGACTTTTATTCCGGGGTTTATCTTAAGGAGTACCTCAAGGCTCTTGTTTCCGCCCATGCCCGGCATATTCAAATCAAGGATCACCAGATCCGGGGAAGCGTCCATGTTCCTGACTATTTCAATGGCCTCTTCCCCGCTTTGAGCTGTAATGACGTCATATCCATAACGCGTTAGGTTCTTATTCCCGATATCCAGAATGGCTTTCTCATCATCCACCAGCAGAATGGTTTCCTTGCCACCCTGTATCACTTCTGCTTTTCTCTCCTCTTCCGGATCTGTAATTTTTAATTGTATCACCGGAAAATATATCTTGAAAATTGTTCCCTCTCCGGGCTCACTGTAGCACATGATGTATCCGCCGTGATTTTTCACGATACCATAAACCATGGCCAGACCCAAACCTGTTCCCTTGCCGATTTCCTTGGTGGTGAAAAAGGGTTCAAAGATATGTTCCAGGGTTCCTCTGTCCATCCCATATCCGGTGTCAGATATGCTCAAAAGCACATATTCCCCGGGTACAAGTCCCAGATGGGTCTTGGAGTATTCTTCATCCAGACCCACATTTGCCGTTTCAAAAACTAACCTTCCGCCTTCCGGCATGGCATCCTTGGCATTGAGGCTAAGATTCATCACGACCTGTTCAAGAAGCAGCGGGTCTCCATTGATAATCTTAAGCCCCTCTGCCCCTTGAAATTTAACATCTATCATCTTGGGGATCGTCCTTTCAAGGAGTTCGCAAACCTCTTTGACCGCCGGGTTGAGGTCCATGGGCCTCAGGTTGCCTTCCACCTTTCTGCTGAATATGAGAAGCCTCTTGGTAAGCTCACTCGCCTTGATGCTGGAATCTTTAATCTGTTTTAAGTTATCAATATCTCCGGGAACCATATGGTTTTGAGTCATTAATAATTCCGTGTAACCGGAAATAATGTGGAGAAAGTTATTGAAGTCATGGGCAATACCACCGGCCAGAGTCCCGATGGCTTCCATCTTCTGGGCCTGCTGGAGTTGCGCTTCAAGGCACCTTTTTTCAGTGATGTTTTCATAAATTACAAACAAATCTCCTGTTTCCATGGTCACGGCCCTGAAGAGCACCACTTTTTGGGAGCCGTCTTTGCATGTAACGGTAAACGTTCGGCTTCGGACTTCACCACGCCGTAACCTTTTCAAATCACTGATCCAGGTTGAAATGACCCGCTTCCTGTCTTTTTTTTCAGGGTATGCTTTACGGAACCACTCTCTGCCGCTCGGCACATCTTCCAGGGTATACCCAAAAATTTCGATGAACATGGGATTGATATACTTGTATTGACCATCTTTTTGAATTATTGATATTCCAAGCGGAGATTTTTCGACGAGCACGCGAAATTTTTCCTTTTCCCTTTCCAATGCTTTCTCTCCACTTTTTCGGAGCGTGATATCCAGCAATGAAGCGATACTTTTTCCGGTTCCGGGAATCATTACCATCTTATTCAATACATTCTTTACAGTTCCTCGCTTGTCAACAAAGCGAAATTCATACTGCCGCGATTCCTCATAGCCATTTTTCTCTCTTTTCTTGACAGGATAGGCTTTCATTTTTCCCCGGTCTTCTTGGACCATAAACCTGGTCCAGCTCATCCTGCCTTCCAGTTCTTCTTTGGACCACCCGCTAAGCATCTCAAATTCCGTATTTGCCATGGAAATGATGGTATCCTCTTCAATAATCACGGTGGCCGTTCCCGTGTTCTCAAACACACGACGGTATCTTTCTTCAGACTCCCGAATGATATCTTCGGCCTGCTCACGTTGCTTGATTTCTCGCTTCAGAAGCAAGTTAGACTCTGCAAGCTCCCGGGTTCGTTCCTTGATCCTTACCTCCAATTCCTCGTGTGCCTTTTTCAATGCCACTTCGGCCCGTTCTCGATGTGTAACTTCCCGTTTGAGCTGCCGATTCTTATCCCGGATCTCCTGTTCCCTCTTAGATACTTCCTCCAGCCTGGCATGAAGAATCAACTTCTGTGCATTGATCCGTAAAGCCATCGCTATTCCACCCAAAACAATTATCGCCAGTACCCCCATAGCCAGGGGCAGATGCCAGGGGGCTGCGGTGCCGAACACTTCGGTGGAGGGTGCAAGGGAAACCAGGGATAGTGAGGTTTTCTTGATAAGAATCCGGTCGGCCAGTATATCCATTCCGGTCCCATCCTTGTCAACTGGGTTAAACCGATAGGTTTTTCCGATTTCTAAGGTGTCAAGATGGGGAAGGTCTGTAAGAACAGTCGCGTCGGGCATTCCTGCATGTAATGGGAAAAGTATTTTTCCGGAAACTATATACAAAGACCGGCGGGATGACTCATCCGCAGCTCCCACGAGACGGTGAAGAATTTTTGGAGAGATCCATGCCACGATCTGTGCGGCATATTTGTTTTTGAAAAAACAGGATATGGAAACTATCAACTTCAACGACGGTCCATCTTGTAAGATAATAATGACCGCATCCGAATTTTCCGGGGCAAGGAACCGCTTCCAGCCGTTCTCCGGGATCCGAGTTGCGCCTTGCGGCCGGCTGTTAACAAGAAGCTTTCCATGGCTGTCGATGAGAATAATTCTGTCAAATATGTTGTCCTCATCGAACTTCCTGTCGGCCAAAAGGCGATCAAAATTCTTCGAGATACCTAGAAGGCTGGCCCGCAACCCATATTCCATTGACATTCCGAGAGCCTTATTTTCGAAATAGGCAGAAATATTCCTGCCTTGCGCGAGATGCTTCAGGTCGTTTTCCCGCTCGGAGAAAAAATAGCCTATGGCCGTGGCACGCTTTTCCATATCCTGCCTGAATTTCTCCAGGGCGGATTCGTGCAAATGGAGTTGGGACACATAATTTATACCAACCAGAAAGCTGATGTATCCAATCAGAAAAACGCCTGACACTATGGCGGCAATCTTGGTCCTTGTATCTGATACTTCTCGAAATAGTTGCATATCTTCAATTTCTTTTTATTTGAAAAATTCCGGGTAATAACTAAATACTGCGGGATAGTATTTTTTGACAAGACGCGGGTATGTCCCATTCTTGTTGCACGCTTCAAAAAACCGGTTGAAGGCCTCTCGCAATTTCGGGGTCGTTTGGGCGAATCCAAGGCCCATTACCTGCCTGAGTGAAATGGGTCCGATGACTTTGATCTTGCCGGGCCATTTATCAAGTGCAATCAGAGCATCGGGCACATCCAGTATCGTGGCTTCAGCGTCCCGGTTAATCACCGCCGGAGCAAGTTCGTTCAAATTTCCGCTAAAGAGTCGGACCAAAGCCCCGGCTTCTTTTAGGCCGTAAAGGGCGGGATCGAGGCATGTGTTGGCAACGCCCAATACGGTATGCCCTTTGACCAGCACTTTTACGGCAGCGATGTCCTTAGAGATATCACCGCTGGGCTTGATCGGTTTCATCGGGGAATCGGCCCGTGCCATGAGCCAGACCTGGGTTGGAAAAGTGGGAGTGGAATACTCCACGACTTTTTGCCGCCATGGAAGAATGGTGAACCCGTTAGCTATAATATCTCCTCTTATCGGCACATCGCCGAGGATTTCCACATCCTTTCCTTTTGGTTTGACCCTCTTTCCGACGAGATCTCCAATCACATTTTTCCAATCCGTCTTTACATACTCGTATGTTACTCCAATATGTTGCGCAAACAGTTGGACTAATTCTACATCCAGCCCATCGCCGCTGCCCGTAACAAAATTGGCATAGGGAACACCAAGGTGTCGCAAGACCCCTCTTTTTTTGATCACGGGAAGATCGGCTCCGGAGGCGAATCCCGAAGAGATGATCATCAACATGGCCATAACACATAAACACAGACCCAAACAGGTCGAGAACATTTTCCGATGCTTCATTTTATCCTCCTTAATGAATCACCCTGAGACAAACCTCAGGTACAAGTTAAGGGGCTTCGCCCCAAATGGAAACATCCTATATCACCATCAATCTTTAATCACATTATGGCCAACAAGTTTCGGAGAATCGATAAGATTTCGAATGTAACCCTTGATTTTTTCGAGCTTCATTTTTTATCCAGCACCTCTCTCACCTTACGAACTATCGCTTTCAATGTAAAAAACTTTTCGATAAAATTCAGTTCCGGTGCCGATATCAGGAGTGCAAGGATCGTAACTTAATTAATACAACAGAGAATCTTAAAAGTCTGTCGTCTCTTACATGTTTTTTTTGTAGCATT
>CAZFXX010000243.1:0-5065 GCA_964522985.1 uncultured Desulfobacteraceae bacterium | reverse complement strand
TCGACGGGGTTCTGGTGGTGAAGATGGCAACTCCCGGTGAAGAGGTCATTTTGGGCGTAAATCGGTATCCGGTTTTCGGGCCGCTTTTGATGTTCGGCCTGGGGGGTGTTTTTGTGGAAGTCTTTAAGGATGTGGAATTCCGCCTGGCCCCTATTGGTAGAAACGAAGCCCGTCGAATGATTCAGCAAATCCGGGGATACAAGCTGTTACAGGGGTTCCGGGGTAAGCCAGTGGCCGATGTGGAAGTTATCGAAAAAGCGTTGGTCAGTATTTCCGATATGGCTATCGACCATCCTGAAATTATGGAAATGGATATCAATCCAATGCTGGTTCACGAAGAGGGCTGTGGCGCCACTGTTGCAGACTGTCGGATTATTTTGAAGGCAGTGGATCAGTAATATAAACTGATTAATGAGGAATGCTACAAACCAAGCCCTTTAATTTGGATCGATTCAATGCAGACTGGCGAATATCACAATTCAACGCTATATCCCGTGATTTTGCGTGTTGCCGAAAAAGATCGAAAATTAAGCGGCCGACAACAGGTTCAGAATCTAAGCCGTCTTGCCCGATCCGCATTGAAATACTCAGCCCGTAAGAGCGACTTAACGGTAAGGGAATTTTTAAAAAATGAAAATGGCGTACCATTGCCTAGTGACGGAATTTACTGGTCAGTGACCCACAAACCGGAATATGTCGCCGGCGTGGTGGCCTTGACAGATATCGGAATTGATGTTGAGAAGATCAGACCCTGTTCATCGGGCCTGTTTAAAAGAACGGCTGACGACCAGGAATGGCATCTTGCCCCGGAGAGCCCTTCGTTTGAACTTTTTTTTCGCTACTGGACTGCCAAGGAAGCGGTGATAAAAGCTGTCGGAACCGGGCTGCGGGATCTTTTGAAATGTCGGGTGAAACGTATTTTGGATGAAACGCATCTAATTATCGCATATGGGGGAACTCGCTGGTATATCGAGCATTTTTTTTTTGATGGTCATATCGCTTCTGTCGCAAAAAATAACTTTAAAACAAAATGGACTGTAAAATCTGAGGGCCGAAGTTGTTTGACAAATCATGGTTTAATGTGTATCATTAAAATATAAGCATCTGGGCTGAATTTCGTATCTGCCGGTATTCGGGCGTATCTTTACAGGCTTTACTGTAAGCCATCTATCCTGCCTTTTCAACTGAGTTAATTCCCCTGCATTTTATCCCTTTGCTTAAAAAATAGATCTATGCCTTTGATATGCGTCCGATATTTTTATAAAAATCAAAAAGACTATAGGCAATGGCTGAAAGAAGAAAACATAAAAGGTATCGTGCCGAGAAAACTACCATTGCAGTCTTGAGATCCACACCGGCAGATCTTGGACCTGTTCTGAACAAAAGCATGGCCGAGGTTGCCCTGGCGGTATTTCGATCCAAACCCGTTCGTATGGGAAGGGTCCTCGATATCAGCAAAGGCGGGCTTTCGTTTTCATATCCGGAGAACAAGCTGCACCCCAGACAATCCCTGGGGCTGGAAATCTTGCTGGCGGATTGCGGCTTTTATCTTGATAAAGTACCGTTCAAGGTTGTTTCGGATATCAGAATGCCCTATGAAATTCTAAAGGATTCCATTTCGAACTGGCGCTGCAGCGTTAAATTCGGTATACTCCAGCAAAATCAGGCCGCTCAGCTGCAGCGGTTTATAACCAATCATACGATAGGTTCCGTCTGAATGATTTCGGTGAACATTTTCCATTTTAAAAAAAGCACTTGATATCCGGGACGATTTTTTAGCGCCTCGAAGGAAATAATCTATCCCGTCTTACCTGTCTTCCGGGTTGACGGAAAACGGTACGCGTAATAAAAAATATCCCAGGCCATGGCCGGCATATCCCGGATACATGACATGCGCTGAAAGACAATGGGATAATCGTACAATGGTTGTGATATACGTATTGTCATCAGTGGTATACGGGAAACTATCGCCCGAAATTAATAGGAATAAGCCGTAATCCCGCCATCTATGGACCATGCCGCGCCCATGACAAATGGTGCGGTTTCGGATACCAGAAAAGTGATCCCTGCGGCTACCTCTTCGGGCGTCGCAAGTTTGCCTCCAGGATAGTTGCTGATCAAATCTTTCAAGTATTTTTCGCCATCCGGGGCCTTGGCCTTCTCTTCTTTAAGCATGGGCGTGATTACATCACCGGGGCAGACAGAGTTGACCCGGATCAGGTCTTTGGCCACATCTACAGCGAGTGCTTTTGTAAGAAGGGTAACCGCACCCTTTGAGGCGCAGTAAAGCGTTGCATTCGTATTGCCCATTATACCGGAATCGGAAGATACATTAACAATGGCGCCGTCACCGGTTTTTTTTATTTTTGCCGATTCGGGCATGACCGTTAACCAAAAAATACAAAATATCAGATAGTCGCAACTGAAAGGAGACCCTGCATGCCCCATCCAAAGCATGCCATGGAAATTTATCAACTGCTGGACAAATCCAATTGCCGGGAATGCGGTGAAAAAACATGTCTTGCCTTTGCCGGCGCTGTGTTCCTGGGGAAAAAAAGGATTGAAGAATGTCCCCACCTGGACCGGCAAACCATCCAGCGGTTTTCAGCCGGGCCGGGACACCCGGATACCATTGACGAAAACCGGGACAAGTCTCTTGAAATACTGAAAGGCCAGCTTGCCAAAACAGATCTTGAGGCCGCTGCAAAAAGGGCTGGAGGGCAATTTGCCCGGGGTCGGCTCACCCTCAAGGTAATGGGGAAAGATTTCGGTGTCGATAAAAACGGTCAATTTTCCACGGATATTCATGTCAACCCCTGGATCTCGGTTCCATTTTTAACCTATGTGCTTCGCGGAAAAGGATGGCCCGTTTCCGGCCGGTGGCTTTCCCTCAGGGAGCTGAAAGACGGCAGGGAACGCTACCCACTTTTTCAAAAAAGATGCGAAACCCCCATAAAACAGGTGGCCGATACCTATACCGATCTTTTTGACGACATCGTTCATCTTTTCAATGGAAAACAGGTGGAAAGGCAGTTCAAATCCGACATCTCCGTTGTCCTACACCCATTGCCCAAAATACCGATAATGCTTTGCTACTGGCGTCCGGAAGAGGGGCTCGCCTCAAGTCTCAACCTCTTTTTCGATGAAACGGCCAATGACAATATAGGCATTGATGCCATTTACACCCTGGGGGCCGGACTGGCCCAGATGTTCGAAAAAATCACCCTGCGGCATGGGTTCAGGTAGGATCAAATCATTTTTTTACTTTACGCATACAGGTCTTCCGGTGTAACTTGACGATAGGCCATTAAAACATCCTTATAACCCCAAATCCAACTGTCGGCGATATAACATCCGCATTATGCATAAGCAAAGGAGGGGCTGTGAAACCATTTCGGAAATTTATATTCCTGGGCACACTGATTTTTTTGAGCATTCTAACCGTATCCCTAAGCTTTTCAAAATTAGACCCGCCGATAAAGTCCAAAGCAGAATTTTTCCATCTCTCCCGGTTCATCGAACCCGGCACCTGCGGCGATTGCCACAGCGACATATTTGAACAATGGCAAAATTCCATGCACCACCTGGCTCAAAAAGACCCGATCTACCTGAGTGTTTCCCAATACATGCTCAAGGGTCTCACCGACAGGGGGGAAATCAAGGAATCCGAATCCTGCGTCAAATGCCATGTGCCCGTGGGGGTCGTCACCGGATATCCCCAAAAAACATCGGATGATACGGCAAAAATTCCCGAACTGGCCATGGAAGGCATCCAGTGCGATTACTGCCATTCAGCAACCGGGGCTCAAAAATTGTTCAACAATGACCTGAAACTGAGTCCGGGCAATGGGGAGGACGACCCAGGCATCAAGCGAGGCCCCCGCAAGGACGCGGCATCCGATTACCATGCCACGGAATTCTCCGCTTTTCATACCGATTCCGCCATATGCGGCACCTGCCACAATGTCAAACATGTGGCATTTGGCACCAACCTGGAAACCACCTATGACGAGTGGCTGAAAAGCCCCTACAACACCAAAAATCCAGATACCCGGGTAACCTGCCAGGGCTGTCACATGTACCAACGGCCGGGTATGGCGGCAACCGGATCCACAAAACGACCGACCAACCCGGGCGTCTCGGCAGAAGACGGTCTCTTTCGTGACCATGTGTTTACCCATTATTTTGTCGGTGCCAACACGTTTGTCCCGGATAGCGTCAAGGATGAGACCAAGGCCGGCATGGCCAGGGCACGGCTGCAAAACGCGGCAACCTTGTCGCTGGATGCCAGTCAAAAAAAAGAAGCAGGCCGCCTGGTGGTTAAAATATCCAATACCGGTGCCGGGCACTATCTACCCACCGGCCTCATCGATGTCCGTCAGATGTGGCTTGAGGTGACGGTAACGGACCCGGATCAAAAAGTTGTTTTTGCAGCCGGAAAGCCGGACAAAAACGGCTGGCTTCCCAAAGAAACAACGGTGTACAACACGGTCTTTGGAGACGGCCAGGGCAACCCCATCGTCAATATCGCCAAGGCCCGGGAAATTCTAAAAGACAACCGCATTCCGCCCCTTAAATCGGCCTATGAAACGATTTTACTTCCAGACCAGACTCGGAAAACTCTTACCGTAAATGTCAAACTGCAATACCGCGGTGCACCGCAGAAATTAATTGATCAGGTCAATGGCCAGGGAAAATTAAAACTGCCGGTGGTCACCATGGCGGAAATCGAAAAACAGGTTTTTTAGTCAGTGCTTGGCCGTAACTCATATGCCTATAAAAATCAGCCTTTAGCCGTTAGCCAAAGAATTCCTTCAGCATTTCGAACTGAAAGCCAATAGCTAACAGCTTAATTAAGAGGGAGCGCCCATGGACGCCAAGGGTCCTATCATCCGCGCAAGGGGCCTGACCCGCATTTACCCCCTGGGTGAAAGTGAGGTCGTGGGTTTGGGGGGGATCGATCTTACGATAAGCCCCGGCGAAATAGTGGTCCTGAAAGGCAACAGCGGGTCCGGTAAAAGCACCCTGCTCTCCCTGCTCGGCGGCCTGGATCGCCCCACCCGGG
>CAZFXX010000242.1:0-5072 GCA_964522985.1 uncultured Desulfobacteraceae bacterium | reverse complement strand
ACTGTATAGAAGATAGCTATAAAACCAAAATATTCTTCACATTTACAAAGTCATTCTTCTGATATAGAAGTTTCATTAAATGTTTCATCTTCAGTAGAATCTTTCTCAACAAGTTTAAGAGAGATGTCATAGAAAACTTCATAGGAAAATAGTTGGATCGGGTCATCGAAATTTCAAAAAGCGATGTCCCATTTGTCTTTTTGTTTTTAGAAAAGGATTTCGAAATGATTACAGCGTTTGTTCAATTTAAGCTTCCGCAGCCCCTTTCTCGAGACAAAGCCCGTGATGCTTTTTCCGGCACAGCACCAACCTATCGGAAAATCCAGGGGTTGATCCGCAAGTATTACGTTCTTTCAGAAGACGGCACAACCGCTGCGGGGTGTATCTGTGGCATTCGCGAAGAGATGCGGATCGACTGTATACAGATGACTGGAAGCAATTCTTTTTTATTACGATCGTTCGAAGCGTCATTCCCGGTGAGGAGCAGCAGCTTGAAACAATCTACGGCAACCAGTATTTGCGTTATGCAAAACAGGTGAAGCGATTGCTTCCGATCGTTTATTAAAAAGGTGCCAATTAGCGTTTCCTTTAAAAAGAAGTATATTGAGGAAACAAATAAAAACCTGATAGGGATATGTGGACATCTTACTTAATTATTTTCAAAAATAAGCGGGTTGTGGGGGCAAATATTTAATCTTGATTTTAAAACGGGCACCGCTCCGGTCGGACCAAATTAACTGATTAAAAATTAATAAAATAAGAATAATATTAATGCGTTAAATCAATTTCTTTTTCAATAAATTTTGAATAAAATTTTTTGTTGAACCTGGCTTTTTCCGTCATTTTTTCAGAAAAAATAATGGCATTGTTAGGGCAGTTATGAACACATCCTAAGCAAAATTCGCAATTATCGTTGGTATACGTTGGAACGGTTTCACCTTTTACCCAACAGTTCCTTTCACATTGGTTCACACATATATCACAATTGATACATCTGTCTTCCAAAATATGCAGTTTATCTCTGTAATGATAAAAGATTTTTTTCCCGGGATATTTGTTTATATTGTTAATGGGCACATACCATTTAAAGGCGGGTAGATTGTATGATATTTCTGAATTATTTATTTGCGCATTGATTTTTTTCACCGAATTTTCAATTTTTTCTGATAAATGACTTTCATATTCAAACATTGAGGGTATCGAAAATGGGAATACAATATAATCACTCGCGGGTCCTTTTATGCTTGTATGGGCAACGGTGACAACATTCTTCATATATAGCTTTTTTATCAATATTCGCAGGCTGTTACCATTATACAGACCGTAGGTGGTATAGGTAAAAGCTTTTAGCGGGCGTTCATAAATCGGCATTTTCGATACAAATTCTGATATTGATGATGATGGTTCCCAAAAATAAGTGGGAAAACCGAACAGGATAAAATCATAGGCCGGCAGTTTGTTGTAATCAAAATCAGCATGTATGTGCTGTATTTCAATTTCATGAAACAAGGAAAGCTTTGATTTTAAAATTTCACTGATCGCTTTTGTACTTCCTGACCCGGAATGATACAGTACTAATATTTTACTCATTTTTCCTCCAGATTACCGATATCTTTAGTATAGTAAACAGTCAATATATAAACAGCTTCTTCCATCCCGATTTTTTGGTCGTTGTTTATATCCTCGTCAGAATGGACACCTGTACTTGCCGATCCTGCACATATTTGCAAGGATAAAACCGCATCCTTAAGATCGACGGTTCCGTTGCCATCAATATCGCCGGCCGCGTAAACGACGGGTACGAATGTGACAACGATCATTATAAGGATTAAAGGCAATCCCATAAAAACGACAGGCTTTTTATAGTGATTGACATATTTTTTATTCATTATCTTTTCCCGTTGTATCGTATTTATTCTTTTTCCACAGGATATATCCTGCACAGGGCGCTGCGCAGGGATTCAGATCCAAAATCAGGGTCCATTGCCATATCAGAAAAGAGAAGGTTTATGTTGGACCTTTTCCATCCATATTCAGGCGGATCATCCTCGGGATACCACCACTTGTTCTGTGTGCTGACCACGTTTTTTTTCAGGCCGTCAAATAACCTGGCCTGCATTTGAACCCGCCCTGCCCGGGTCTCTATCCAGACCCATGCCCCATCTTCTATGTTCAACGATCTTGCCGTTTCCGGATGTATCTCGACCAGAGGGTATGGATTGGCCTTTCTCAGAGATTGAATCTGGCGGCCCTCGCTATGGAAAAACTGTTTGACCTTTACGCCGGTGGTTAAAATAAGAGGGTAGTCTTCCGCAATGTCGGGCGCTGAAACAGGTGTCAACGGCGGCTCCCGGTAGAGCGGCAGCGGTGAAACGCCTAACCCTTTAAGCTGCTTTGAATATATTTCAAACTTGCCGGACGGGGTTGAAAACCCCTGCTCCTTATATTTAAAGTATCTCATCTTCCCGGTAAGGATCTTTTCTTCGCAGAAACGCTCAAAATTCATCCCGGTATCATGAAGCATCTTTTCAATAAATTCCTTGTTATCCTTCCATGGGAATGCCCTTTTCATGCCCATGCGTCGGGCAAGCGCGATAATCACGTCGCGGTCATCCCTGACCTCTCCTCTTTGCGCCACCTTCCGCCTGGGTATCACGCACCACTGCTTATAGGTATTCACCACATCATCCTGCTCAAGCCACATGGATGCCGGCAGAACAAGGTCTGCAAACTGCGCGGTCGGGGTCATGAATAACTCGGAGACAACCAGATATTCCAGCTTACCAAGGGCATCTTCTATCCCGAGAGGGTTTGTGCCGCTCAAAAGCGGGTTCGACCCCATAATCCAGAGGCCTCTTGTACGATAGGGTTTTTCTTCCAAAATCGATTTCCAGAATGTCGGCGCATGAACAGTAGGGCATAACGGATATTGGGCGGATTTTATCCTGCTCAGTGTCTTATACGCAAATCCGAGATGTCCTCCGATAAAACGCACGATCAGCGGATAAAGCGGTCTGGACATAATATCTGCTATAGCACCAGCCTTTGCCGCAATACTTCTTGTAATCGCTGACGGGTAGCGTTTACCATCCACGCCAAGCCCGATCTTATCCACAGGAAGAAGGACCTTACCCGTGATTTCATGGTTTACGAATTGGGACTTCATCTTTACCTTTTCAGGTGTTTCCCATAAAACATCCCCGCCAGGCCTGTCCAGATTGCCGGTAATGGCCCGCAGAATCATGATCGAACGGGCAGTATGAAAACAGCAGTGGCTCATGTCAATGCCGTTACCCACCTGGATACAAGCGGGTTTTGTGGTTGCATAGGTAATGGCTGCGCGGCGAATCTCATCTGATGCAATCCCGGTGACAGGTTCTGCCCACTCCGGCGTATATTGCCTGATGGTTGAAGACAGACGTTCAAAACCAATCGTATATTTTTCAACAAACTCATGATCGATCAGGTCTTCAGCAATTATCGTGTTCAGCATGGCAAGGGCCAATGCCCCGTCAGTCCCCGGCCTTATCTGCAGCCAGTGGTCAGCGTTTTTTGCCGGGCCTGTCCTCCTTGGGTCTATGACAATGAGTTTGTCCGCATCCTTTATCGCCCTTTTGACCATGCCCCCGCACATACCACCAAACCCGCCTATCTCTGTTATATTCGTGCCCCAGAGCAATATACATTCAGGCCTTTTATCACCAAACCCGTATACATCGCACACCGGCATGGCAAGCTGCCCGATGGTATAGATGTTTGCAATGATCCGGGGGGCATCGCATAAATGGTCAGGCCCGGTGAAATTGGGCGTGCCAAAAGCATTGGCAAAGCGCTCGAAAAAATCCATGGACGGCTTGGGGCACCCCCTCATCAAGGCGAGATATTCCGGGCCGCTTTCCTTCTTTATGGCGCTGAATCGCTCTGCCATCTCATCAAGGGCATCATCCCATGATATGCGCTCCCATTTATTCTCCCCCTTTTTGCCTGTGCGCCTCAGGGGGTGCGTCAGCCTGTCCGGGTGATAGAGCATTTCAGGCGAGGCAACCCCTTTCGGGCAGATGTAGCCTCTGCTCAAAGGGCTATCCTTGTCACCGGTGATCTTCACCACCTTCCCGTCCTCAAGATGCACCAGCACCTGGCAAACCCCATGACACATGCGGCACGCTGATCTCACGATTCTTTTTTCAGTCATATAAACCTCCCTGACACGGTTAACTGCTCAAGCAACACGTTAGCCGCATTTTCATGCCTTCCTTAAATGCCGTCTATTCTTTGTCCTTTTCACTGTCCTGGCTTTCTGCGTGAGATTGGTAGTGGGTCATGATAATCTTCACCATTTCCTCGATTGCCCGTTCCAGTCTTTCCCAGCCTTGATCAGAGTGAAGATCTATGCCGGCATATTGATTCGCATTTTTCGAACTGAGCACCAGATAGCTTATCCCGGCATGCATTAACCCCATTATTGCAGGCACATCCATCCCCGGCGCCTCTTTTTGGAACCTGTCGAATAAATAGCCGATCAGTTCCATTCCCCGTGACTCCCTGACTGAATAAAGCTCCTTGGTGAGGGTGTTTTCCTGGACAAGCTCCCAGCGCATGATCTCCTGTGTTGCGGGTCTTTTCCTGAAGTCCTTCAAGTGTGCGGTAAGATAACGCGTCCCGATTTCGGCAAGACTCATGTCTTTGGTTTCAGGCAACCTCCTGCCCAGCTGTTCTTCAGTTGTTGGCCAGAAATCGCTTTTCTGCGCAAATTCATGCAGCAGTTCGGAAAGCCCGCCGAAATACCGGTATATAAGGACCTTGCTCACACCTGCCTCACGGGCTATGGCATTGATTCCGATATCCTGACAGCCGCTTTTTGAGAGTAAAACCCCTATGGCATCAAGAATGCGCTGTTTCGTATTTTTCACATTTCTTTTCATGATAGCTCTTTGTTACCTCTCGGTAACATATAATTAAGTTACCGAACGGTAACTTGTCAAGCTTTTTTTGATCCTTAAATTTGATAGTCTCGTAAAAAGTCAAATTCCGACGGCAAAGTATAAAAGTTCACCAATCTCATAAAATTGGCA
>CAZFXX010000241.1:0-5074 GCA_964522985.1 uncultured Desulfobacteraceae bacterium | reverse complement strand
GACTGGGTTAAAAGAATAGAAAAGGGAAAAAAGGATTGAGAAAATAAAATAGTGCCATGGTTGCATTTTTCGACAAATGGTATATACTGATCTATATCAATGTCATTAAAAAAGCGGGGAAAAACCATGGAATCAATAGCAAAAATCTTTCAAAATGGTCGATCACAAGCGGTTCGACTACCGAAAGCGTTTCGTTTTAAAGGCAATGAAGTCAAAATCAGTAAAAAAGGGGACAAGGTAATCCTTGAACCCCTCGAAAGAAGCCACTGGCCCGAGGGTTTCTGGGGTGCGTTCCCTGTGGATCCGGATTTCAAAACACCTGAAGCGTTGCCATCAAAAGACTTTGATTTGGATTAACCGGGGGAACCATGTACCTGCTCGACACAAATATCATCAGTTATTGGATGCGGGGTGATCAAAGCGTTATCCGCCGGATAAAAAAACACGCCCCGTCTGATCTGTCTCTATCAACCATCACCCTGGCCGAAATATTATACGGAATAGAAAAATCTCCGATTAAAAAAAAAGAGCGGCGTTTGAAACTGAAACAGATAACGTCGCTGCTGGGCCTGTATTCCTTTGATGAAACCGCGGCCGTTAAGTATGCTGTGATACGGGCCCAACTTGAAAAAAAGGGGTTGGTCATCAGTGAAAGAGAATCTCAAATGGCATCTATTGCCATGGCCAACAAACTCACCGTCGTCACCCATAATGTAAAAGAATTTGGCCGGATCGGCAAATTGAACGTCGTGGATTGGGCTATTGAGATTTAACGCCCCCCAATAGCCTGCCGAGAAGGCCTACTATTAGCCCGCACCGGATATGGGCATGGAATCGGTGCGCAATGATTCCAAGGGCATCGGGCCATTTGGGTCTTGACAGCCGTTCAGGTGGTGATAGGGTTCATCCGTTGTTTAGTGGCTCAACAGGGGGTATATGTTGGTGTTTCTATCAGGATTTGGGAACAGATATTGAAAGGAATCAGTCGATATCTACTATGAAAAAAAACAGCCGATTTGAAAGAGATATATATGCCGCTATAGTAGAAATATGCGACACGTATAAAAACAATGTGCTTATCAGGTTCGCCGGGAAAGATTTTTCTTTTGGCGATACCTTTGAGAAAATTAGCGGCAGGGCCGTATTTCTTCAGCGACAGGGAATTTCAAAGGGCGATATCGTCGGTATACTGTCAGCAAATTCACCGGCCTGGTGTTCCACACTTCTTGCCATCATCTCAATCGGGGCAATCGCCCTGCCGCTTGATACCCATCTTTCAAAAAAACAGCATGACGATATGCTCAGCAAGGCCGGGGCAACGGCAATTTTTACGGGCCATGGGTTTCAGGGGGCGTACCCGGTTCGATCCTTTGATATTGATGCCGTTGAGCGTATTAGAGATGGCTCCGGGCTTACAGATATTGGGTGTTCACCAGACGATATCGGCGTTTTTATTTTTACATCCGGTACAACGGGAACCCCGAAAATCGTTACGCTTTCCCACCGAAACCTTCTGCATATTGCCTATAATTGTACCGACCTTGAGGCGTATACTGCTGAAGATCAAACCCTTGCGATACTACCGCTCTTTCACGTGTATGCGCTCGAGTCAACATTTCTGGCGCCATTTGTAACCGGCAGTATGATTGTAATGCAAAATTCCCTTAAGGGGCCTGACATTATGCAGGCCATGGCGGATAACGACATAACGATTTTTCCGGCGGCCCCGATAATGTGGGAGCTCTTCTTTGATGGCATAACCAGCAAGGTCAAAGCCGAATCTGAAAAAAAATACACTTTTTTCATGTTTATGGTGAAGAATTCACCCCTTCTGAGAAAGGCAGGACTGGGTTTTCTGCTGAATAAAATCTTTGCTCCGATTCATGATCTCTTTGGAGACGCTCACCGGTTTTTCATCAGTGGTGGTGCTCCCCTGAAAAAGGCGTATTTTAACTATTATAAAAATATGGGATTCAATATTATGGAGGGTTACGGCCTTTCGGAGACCACCGGTCCCATTGCGATTCCATATTACAAGAACGCTGAAGCATGATCGGTTGGTCCGCCAATAAAAGGAAATGAAGTTAAGATAAAAGATATAAATGAAGATGGTATCGGTGAAATCTGGTTCCGGGGATTTGCAGTGAGCCCCGGATATTTTAAAAACGATGAGCAAAACAGAACGTCGTTTGACGACGAAGGCTTTTTCAACACCGGAGATCTCGGATGCGTTGATCATGGTGGCAATATTCATATAACCGGAAGACTCAAAAATGTCATTGTGCTTGATTCCGGCAAAAATGTGTATCCTGAAGAGATGGAGTTCTTTTACAGGAGCTCTGAAAAAATCAGCGACATCGCGATTTTTGAAAGGAGGCTCAATGACAGAACCGTGGTCTATGCTGTTGTTGTGCCGCATAAAAAGGATAAAGACAGTTATCGGGAGATCAAGGCGGATATTGAATTTTTAAACAGGGGACTGCCTGATTACAGGCGGGTGAAAAATTTTTCAATTTCATTTGATGCGCTGCCTGAAAATTCCACCCGGAAGACCCTGTATCCTGAAGTCATAAAACTTCTTGAAGAGGGCAATTATCAGACCGGCACAGATGATCGTGTTGTTTTAAAAGATATTCTCCAAGGTACCACGCCCAGAGAAGAAAGGATCGTTGAACTGTTGCGAAAGAAGCTTAAGGCAGATCTTCTTTTTGCAAACAACACGCCTTCTGATTTTAATATCGATTCACTGGGTACTATTGACCTTATTGTTTTTCTCGAACAAAACCTC
This sequence comes from uncultured Desulfobacteraceae bacterium, assembly GCA_964522985.1. Taxonomy (GTDB): domain Bacteria; phylum Desulfobacterota; class Desulfobacteria; order Desulfobacterales; family 4572-123; genus 4572-123. The sequence continues at coordinate 2,286 of CAZFXX010000241.1, read as the reverse complement.
ACCATAACCATCGATTCCAGCGCGTTCATAAAAAAAGAAACAATAGGCGACATCCTCGCATATCTGTCATCTCTTAAAGAGGGAGAGGGATCATCGCTGGACCGTATAATCCTGAACGGGAAGATAGGCATCAAGCCGAATAAAATTTTTAATCCTTTTCATCATGTGCTTCTCGGATTGGCAAAGGGGATATCAAAAATTTTCTGGAAGGTATCGGTCGTCAACCCGGACAGATTGAATCTTAATAATAATATACTCGTATCCAATCATCAGTCTTATCTTGATATGGTGTGGATTGCTTTTTCAATTCCGGGAAAGCAGCGTAAACAGATATACGTTACCGGGAAGCGGAAACTGGCCTTTTTGAGGTTCATTTTTCCAATTCTGCCGGTTATCTATATTGATGAATCAAATAAAATAGCGGTTCTCAAGGCGGGCGCAGACATCCTTCGTCAGGGAAAAACATTGATAATATTTCCTGAAGGAACGAGAACAGCGGATGGCACTCTCGGCGATTTCATGAGCGGAGCGGCTTATCTGGCCAAAAACCTAAATAAAAAGATTGTACCCGTTTCCGTTGACGGCGGATATAAAATATGGCCGCGGCATAATAAATTTCCAACGTTTATAACCGACCAGAAAGGATACCTCACTGTTGGTGAAATTATTAAGCCGGCAGACTATGATAGCGTGGCGTCTCTCAACGCTGCGCTCTTCAGGGCTGTTGCGGCAGGTCTAGTTCGGGATAAGGCAAATTGACCCTGATCCAGAGGACCAGGCTTTGGTTGCCCTTTAAAGGGCCGTGGCCAGCATACGGCAACGGATGCCTAAAATTAAGGTATCGCTTCGCTCTATCTTTACATTAAATCGATCGTGCCATCGGGCCACACGAGTTGTACTATCAACCGTGATCATCGACTGTTTTTTCATTTCACCGAGCAGTTTTTGCACCTGGTCTCTTGACAGAGAATGCAAAACTTCCCGCAATTCTCCAAATTTACTGCCTTTTTTCGCATTATCCCTGATATTTTTTAACAACCGTTGATTATTGGTTTCCCGGTCCAACCCGCGCTTTCGCGTATAAACACCTTTCTTGCCGATGAATTCGTAAAACTTACCGGAAAGGATGAGTTCTCGTGAAATACGTTCAATGGCCCCAGATTTGATCAATCTATGATTTCATGCGTTATAATCAGTCAGCCCAAACCGATTCTCTCTTTCAAAGAGGGTTCCGCCGAGCAGGGGCTTAAAACGTTTTTAAAAAGCCCGTCAAAAAGCTGCACATTTTTTTCGATAATCATTGAAAAAACAGTGAACTGTGAACCGACACCCGTGAACGGTTACTATTTTTTTAAAACCGCCGTATAAAAGCTTGACAAATGCACAGATTCATGGTCAATAAATATTGACAACCTACCGGTCGGTCGGTATAAAAATTGACTTTCCGGCCGGGCCCCTCAACACTTAAAATGGCAAATTTGTACGAACCCAAGGGCCATGTTCCCTGTCGGATTATCTTCAAACATCTGCATGGCACCCGGCCCTTACCTGCGTTTCACCCAGGACCGTAAAGGGAGCTGAATATGGAAAAACCATTGTGGCGGCCATCGGAAGAACGGATCAAAAATACAAATATGTACCGGTTCATGCGGTTCATCAATCAAAAATTCACCCTTTACTTGTCTGAATATGCCGAACTGTATCAATGGTCCATCGACAATATCCCCCAATTCTGGGCCGCTATATGGGATTTTGCAGAAATTCAGGCATCACAGCCTTATGAGGAGGTGATTGATGATCTTACCAAAATGCCCGGGGCAAAATGGTTTACCGGCGCACGGTTGAATTTTGCCGAGAACCTGCTTCGCTACAGGGATGACAGGATCGCCATAATTTTTAAAGGCGAAGACCGTGCCGCCACAAAAATAACCTATGCCGAGCTGTACAGGGAAGTGGCCATGGTTGCCAAATCACTTAAAAAAGAAGGGGTGACTGCCAATGACCGGGTGGTGGGATTCATGCCCAATATGCCTCAAACCATTATCGCCATGCTGGCAGCCGCCAGTATCGGCGCCACATGGTCTTCCTGCTCGCCTGATTTCGGCATTAAAGGCGTGCTGGACCGTTTCGGCCAGATCAAACCCAAAATCCTGTTCACGGCCAACGGGTACTCTTTCAAGGGTAAAAAAATCGATTCACTGGAGCGGATCGGGCAAATTCTTACCCAACTGCCCTCTATCCAAAAAGTGGTGGTGGTTCCCTACACCGAACCGTCTCCGGATATCA
>CAZFXX010000240.1:3054-5080 GCA_964522985.1 uncultured Desulfobacteraceae bacterium | reverse complement strand
TTTTCATTACAGCCTCCTCGCCACTTCATAGGCGTCTATGCGGAAATAAATTTAATCACAAATAGCAGTATCGGTAGCACCCATATCAGACAGGCCGTAGTAAAAAACCAGCATGCATTGGCCAGATCCAAATCAAGGTTATAGATTGATGGTGGAATTAGGGCACTGAAGGCTACCGGCATGCTGGTGAGAACGATAACCACCTTGAGCGGCAATCCGTTTTCAATTTCACCATAACATGAAGATTGTTAGTTGCAGTAAAGGACAGCTTATCCAGATTCCGGCTTAAAAATTGGGGCAAAGACAAGATCTCGAAAGAATAGTGCCTTGTCGGCGCAAAGGTCTTTTCTAAACGGCACTGGCAAGTGGGGCACCACAAAATGAGTATTTCCGGATTGAATCCCGCAATTTTTTCCAGGAGTTTGTCGGCCATTGTATCGGCTTGATCGGGATTGCCATACCAGATATGGCAATCCCCGCAGCAATGGTCCAGGCCGGGGATAAAAGCGATTTCAGGATCAATTTTCTCGAGGATATCAAGACAAGAGCGTTGAGAATTTTTTCGGGTTAATAATAGACATTGCAGCCGAAGCATTCCATACAGGAAAAAACACGCGTGCGAACAATATCACTTTCGCAACCTTCGGCCAGATATGTTTCCACCGCTCTTTGAATTTCTTTTGGACTGATGTCCTTAAGTTCGGTTTTGGAAAGAATTGGGTATTTTTCTGCGCATAAGCTGCATGTCCGGCATTGATCAATAAACCGCTGCTTTTCTTGTTCATAAAATGTCGTCAGCGCTGCCATCGGGGTGTCCTTTCAGTCGGCTGCCTGTTTGGGATCTGCAACGGTCCGGGTGACCAGTATTAAGCTTTTTGCTCCTCGTTTTTATGGGTGGCCGCCCGGCCATTGAGTATGACATTGATACTGGTGCAGCTGGTTCTTTCTGTTTCTGACGGACCCGCAGCTTTTTCCATCGCCCCGCCGAGGGCCGGTACCGGATGAATAACCCGTCGGGCCGATGCGATTTTTTTGCATCGCTGACAAAGCCTGACTCTTTGGGGGTCGGCTTCGCCCTGTAGGATTTTTTCGGTCAGGCTGGCAATCTGGGGAACTGGCGCATAATACGCCCCGCATTGCTCACAACGGGCCAAAGGGACGGTTCGAATGACCCGCTTGGTAAAGAGGTTGAAAAAATACCCAATCGCCAGTTTGTGCCTCAACTCAACGGCATTTTCCGGACAGGCATCAACGCAGGATGCACAACAAATGCACTGATAATGTGAATATAAAAAGGTTCTTTCCCCGGAATGGGTTCGGGTGAGCGACTCCAACGTACCGGTGGGGCAATTTATTTCACAGGCCGCACATCCGACACACCTGGCTTCATTCATTCGCGTGACGCAATAAAGGACAATCATCATCACCAGCATTGCTTCGCCGCTGATCACGTGAAAATACCACAGGTAGGAAGAGAAAAACTCGATGTGGTCAAGTGTGCCGTGGGTGTAGAGATAACCGGTCAGAAACGGCAGGATTGTAATTCCAATGATAAAAAAATCGGTGGCGGAGGAACGGCGGCGCGTTTCCGGCACAATCAGCCGTCTCAACAGGAAATAGGCTCCGATGCCGATGACGGCCAGCGTCATAAAATCCGTTGCTTCGTCGGATATGGGCGTCCAGTACCATTCCAGAGACGATTCTTCCCACATGGCAATATGACCGGAATACCATATCGGTACAATGAAAAGACATGCGTGAAAGACGTAGCGCAACCCGGTATAAAAGGGTGCTTTCAAAGCATGTGCATGATAGGGCAACAGGGCGCGCAGGAAATTAAGGGCGGTCAATATCAGCCCGTTGCGGTGGCGTGAGGACCAACCCGCATAAACGAGCCGGCCAATGAAGAAAAGTACCCGTAGCGCCAGCCCGATCACCAGGGCATACAATACAATCTTTAAACCAGCTTCTTCCGTCCAATAAAGAAACGTATTAATCAAACCATAGCTCCCAATCCGCCTGTTAT